>NZ_FMWY01000019.1:0-60782 GCF_900103145.1 Nitrosospira sp. Nsp18
CACTCTTTACCATATCAAGGTCTCCTTTTCGGTAACCTTCAATATGGCGCAACGTTATTTCTCAGAATACCTTTCGGTTACATTTAATTCGGCGCAATTCGGCCAAGGAGTTGTTCGAAGGCGCGCTCAAGGGCAAACCTGATTTTTCCGATGCGCTGATCGGCTTATCAAAATGCGCATTGGCGAATCAGGATCTCGAAGCAACAAATCAATTCGCGGAGCAAGCCGTAGCCAAAAACCCGGGCAACCCCGATGCTTGGCTTTATAAAGGTAACCTGCTGCGCGTACAGGGGAAAGTTGATTTAGCGCTAGCCGCCTATGATCAGGTTACCAAGCTAAAACCAGACAGCCCCACCGCCTACCTTGATAAAGCACTTTTGGAAATTGGCGCCAGGAAATTCGACGTTGCGAAATCGAATATCGACGCAGCTCGCGCGGTGGCGCCCGGCAGCCTTATGGTTTTCTATACCCAGGCGCTCCTGGATTTCAACGAGGGTAAATACGGCGCCGCCTTGGACTCTCTGCAGCAAATATTAAGTAAAGCACCGGACCACATGCCCAGCCTATTGCTTGCTGGGGCAGTCCAAATCGCTTTGGGGTCTGCGCCACAAGCCGAGCAACATCTGAAACAATATCTAAAGAAGGACCCGCAAAACCTTTACGCACGCAAGTTGTTGGCTTCCAGTCTCTTGAAAAGCCACCAGCCTCAGCGGGTAATCGACGTATTGACACCGGCCCTAAAAAGCGGGCAACAGGATCCCCAATTGTTTGCTCTGGCAGGCGAAGCCTATATGCAATCCAAAGATTTCGTTAAAGCCACGGAAAATTTTGAAAAAGCCAGTCAGCTCGCCCCAAAAAATGCGCTACTCCACACCGCGCTCAGCATGAGCAAACTGGGTCAGGGTGAGAACGGTCGCGCAGTGGCCGAGTTGGAAACAGCGGCGAAACTCGACCCTAAATCGTCGCAGACAGGCATCCTGCTGGTCATGACCCACCTTCGTCTCAGGGAATTCGACAAGGCGCTCGTCGCCGCGAAAACCGTTGAAAAGGAAAATCCAGACAATCCGCTTGTTCAAAATTTGAAAGGTGGCATCTACATGGGCAAAAACGATGTCGCAAACGCACGCGCCAGCTTTGAGAGGGCGCTTTCTCTCCAGCCAGCTTACTTTCCCGCTGTGGCTAATCTGGCTCAACTTGATTTGCTGGAAAAAAAACCGGATGCCGCCAAAAAGCGCTTTGAAGCGATTTTGGAAAAAGACAAGAAGAACATTCAGGCCATGACCGCGCTGGCGCGCCTCGCTCTCAGCCAACAACAGAACAAGGAGGCCACCGCATGGCTGGAACGGGCCAGTCAGGAGAATCCGGAATCACAGCAGGCAGCCATGCTTCTGGCGGAGCATTATCTTCGTTCGGGGGAAAAACAGAAGTCTCTGACTCTTGCGCAAAAGCTGCAAAGCAGCAACCCCACCGATCCAGGGGTTCTGGAACTTCTGGCGCAAGCCCAGCTCGCCGGTGAGAACAAAGCGGCTGCGCTGGAAAGCTACAAGAAACTTGCCGCCATGCGACCTGAATATGCGCGCGCTCAATTGCGTATTGCCTCGATTTATGCGGCGATGGAGAACCCGTCGGCGGCATCAGAAGCCTTGAAAAAAGCGCTGGCGATCAAGCCGGATTATGTGGATGCTCAATTGGCGCAAACTGCGTTAGAGGTACGCAAAGGAAATCATGAGCAAGCTCTCGCTATCGCCAGGCAGATCCAGAAACAGCAGGGAAAATTGCCTGTGGGTTATATTCTGGAAGGCGATCTGCTGATGACGCAAAAAGAGCCCGCCGCTGCTGCGAGGGCGTATGAGCAGGCGTTTGCTCTCAGTAAAAGTGGATCGTTGTTGACGAAGTTGCATGCATCGCTGCGCGAGGCCGGAAAAGGGAAAGAGGCAACTTCCAGGCTGACCGAATGGCTAAAGCAACACCCTGCCGACGCAGCTACCCGCATGTATCTTGCCGAAATCTATATGGCGGAGCGGCAGAATACAGCCGCCATCGAGCAGTTTCAAGTCATTCTGAAGCAAGCCCCTGATTTTATGCCCGCACTAAATAATCTGGCCTGGCTCTACCAGCAGGAAAAAGATCCGCGCGCCCTGGAATACGCGGAGAAGGCCTATCGGGTGACCGCCAGCGATCCGACTGTACTGGATACGCTGGGATGGGTGCTGGTGGAGCAAGGCAATATTGCACGAGGCCTGCCATTTCTGGAGAAAGCGACATCCCTCGTGCCCGAGTCGACGGAATTTCGTTACCATCTTGCGGTCGGGCTTGGCAAATCGGGCAACAAGGCAGGTGCCCGCAAGGAACTCGAACAACTGCTAGGCACGGGAAAGAATTTCGCTGGTATCGATGAGGCCAGAAGCTTGCTGAAGCAGATGCAGTAGGCTGTTTCCAAGTATTAGCAAACTCGCCGTAACTCAATGCAGGTTTATAAAATTTAAGCGCTTTACTCTTGGCAACAAGATCCGCATGTTCGCTTGAACGATACGCAAGACATTTAAATATTGCAAGTCGGCAAATATAATGAAGCTAAAGGCTCAATGATGAAGAAAAGGATAATGCATTCATATTTGCTTGGAAAGCTGCGCCAAGCCGTGTTGTTGGTGGCGATGATCGTGTTACCTGTTGTCTCTGGGTGCGATTCGAGAAGTTCAACTTCCGACCAGTATATCCAAAAGGCGAAGGACTTCCGGGACAAAGGTCAGTTACGCGCAAGTATCATCGAACTTAAGAACGCATTGCAGCAAAGTGATAGTGGTGAGGCACGGCTGCTTCTAGGTGAGATATATATCAAGGTGCGTGAGGGGGCGAACGCTGAAAAAGAACTGCTGCGAGCACATAAACTCGGAATCGACGAGGACCTAATTAAGATAATGCTGGGGCAGGCGCTACTTTTGCAAGAAAGCTACGCACGTGTCCTTAATGAAGTCAATCCCGGATCAAAAACATCTCTCAAGGACATCGCAAAAATACAGCAACTTCACGCCGAGGCCCAGTTTGGCTTGGGCCATCCGAATGAGGGGTGCGATCTGTTCAAGCAGTCCGCACAGACCGATTCAACATATATCCCTACCTATTGGGGACTTGCCAGATGCGCCGCCATCACGAAGGATTTTGAACACGCCAAGGTGCTACTTGAGCAGGCGCTTAAACTTGATGCCCGGAACACCAGCACTTGGATGTGGCTTGCTAAAGTGGCGCAAGCGGAAAATGATCCAAAAACGGCAGAAGAGGCGTACTCCACCGTACTCGGGATCTCCCCGGATCACATCGAAGCTCACCAGAACTTGGTTTTTCTACACCTGTCAACGGGCAGATACGATACCGCGCAGGCGGAGATTAGCGTAGCGCGCAAGGTGGCGCCAAATAACCTCAGAATCATATACCTGCAAGCTCTACTGGATTTTCGGAAGGCCAGTTATGTTGCAGCAAGAGATAACCTACTGATAGTATTGAAGGATGCACCCGATGATATGCCGAGCCTCCTGCTTTCTGGCTTGGTATTCCATGAGCTCGGCAGTTTTCAGCAAGCCATTCAGAACCTTACAAAGGTCTTGGACCGGCTTCCCGATAACGTGTATGCACGCAAAGGCCTCGCCACCACGTTGATGAAAACAGGACAACCCGATCGCGCATTGGTCATCTTAAAACCCCTGCTCATAGCGGAAGACCAAGATCTGAGCGTCTGGGTGATGGCAAGCCAAGCGTCACTTCAGGCGGGCGAACCCGCGAAAGCGCGTGATTATCTTCAAAGAGCCACTGCATTCGATCCAAAAAATACCCAACTGCGCACCGCGCTGGGCATGAGTCTTATGGCCACCGGCGACTCGGACCGCGCTATGGCGGAATTGGAGTCCGCAGCCACAGACAATGCGGGTCAAAGCGCTGCGGATACGCTGTTGATCTTAAGCCATCTAGACAAGCGGGAATATGATAAGGCGCTTGCAGCTATCACGAAACTGGAAAAAAAACTGCCGAATGATCCCATTATCTACAATTTCCGTGGGGCGGTCTATGCAGGTAAGAAAGATGTGGTCAATGCCCGCAGGAGTTTTGAGCAGGCGCTGGCAATACTCCCTAACTATAAGGCCGCATTGATTAACCTAGCGCAATTGGATCTGCAGGACAAGAATCTACCTGCTGCCCGCAAGCGCTTCGAAGCCATCCTTGCAACAGATAAGAAGCATGTTGAGTCAATGCTGGCTCTGGCGAAACTGGCGGTCAATGAAAAAGAGAGGGGTTCCTGGCTCGAGCAGGCGGTCAAGGCTGATTCATCGGCCCTCCAACCCAGCGTACTTTTGGCTCAATACTACATGGAACAAAAGCAGCCGGGCAGAGCTTTAGCACTTGCGCAGGAAGCGGTACGCGCAAACCCCAATAACCCTCACGCTCTTGACCTGTTGGGTACGGCTCAGTGGGCCAATGGTGAAAAGGATAAGGCGCTGGCCACCTATACCCAACTAACTGTCATGGCACCAAAGTCTCCGCTTGCGTATTACAAGCTCGCCTCGGTTCAGGGTGCTCTGGAGGACGCTGACGCCGTCAGATCCTCGCTTAACAAAGCGCTGACTCTCAAGCCCGACTATTTACCAGCGCAAACAGCGCTAATCTGGCTGGAATTTAACGCCGGCAAGCACGCAGAAGCACTAAAAATCGCGCAGGGAATCCAGAAGCAATCTCCTAAATCTCCGATGGGACTCGTGCTTGAAGGCAGGATTCTATTGGCACAAAATAAATATGCGGAGGCGGCAAGGGTTTATGAGAAAGCATTTGCGATTGAAAGCAGCGGCTCACTTGCGATTGAGGCACACAAGGCGTGGACTCTTGCTGGCGATGAAAAAAAAGCTGATGCGGGGTTACTACGGTGGCTGAAAGGGCAGCAGGACGACCTCGGCGCACGGGATTATCTGGCGCAAACCTACCTGAAAGCGGGCCGCAACAAGCAAGCGATTGAGCAGTATCAACTTATTTTACAGAAATCCCCAGATAATGTTCTTGTGTTAAATAATCTTGCCGGACTATACCAGCAGGAAAAAAACCCGCGAGCACGGGCTGCTGCTGAGAAAGCCTATAAGCTCAATCCCGACTCACCTACCGTCGTAGATACCTTGGGATGGATCCTTCTGGAACAGGGAGAAACTGCCGGTGGTGTTGAGTTGTTGCAAAGAGCCGCAGCCGCAGCGCCGAACAACTTGGAGATCGGCTATCATTACGCAGTGGCGTTAGCCAAGATGGGGGAGAAGACCAAGGCACGTACACAACTAGAGAAATTGCTTACTACCGGCCAAGAATTCACACAACGGGAGCAAGCTCACACGTTATTGAATCAATTGTGACAACTGTGCATGGACTGATGATTTGGTAATCGCAATGTGGGGCGCGGTAGCGAGATTAGCGAAAGCCCCACCTGCTTCCTACTTCTATCAACGAAAAGAGCTGCTGTCTATAACCAAAACAGACTCAATTCGTTTGGTATAAGACCGCCTATTGTAGTGGTCAAGTAATTTCAGACACCGAGATAGGTGGTATTGCTGCCATTTTTCGTTCATAGGCGGTGGGGTTGCAGATAACCCAGTTTGAGTGCAATCGAACGTTGTTATAGAAGCCAACGATGTATTCGGTAATATCGCGTTGACCTTCGCCGTGATTGGCATAGTCACGTTGCCATCCACGCTCCATCTTCAAATTCAGAAAGAAGCGTTCCATCACGGCATTGTCCCAGCAATTCCCCTTTCCGGCTCATGCTGCAGCGAATTCCATGTTGATCCAGTAATGCCTGGTACTCAAGCCAGCATATTGACTGCCGCGATCCATATGCAGCAGCAATCCCGGCGCGGGCTCGCGCTGTTGCACTGCCATGCCTAGCGCAGCGGCTACCAGTTCGATTGGCATCGTTGGTGTTATTGCCTAGCTGACGATCTTGCGCGAGAACAGGTCTATGACTGCGGCAAGGTAGAGCCAGCCTTGGCGCGTTCAAACATAGGTAATATTCTATACCCAGGCCTGATTCGGTGCGTCTGTCTCGAACTGTCGATTCAACAGGTTCTCAGCTACCGGCAAGTCATCACGGCTATCCGTGGTGTGAATAAACTTGCGTTTCCATACCGGACGCAAGGCGGCTTTCCACATCAAAATGAACCCGGTAACGGCCATAGCCAGACCGTAAGCTCCTGCTCGACCGTGAGCGGCTTGCCAATGCCCCCTGCCCATTCAGTTCAGCCTCGAATTGCTTCACCGAGCGCCTAACGTCTCTCCCAGATTCATGCTGCCGCAAACATCACTCAGGGCAATCCCTGGTCCTTTATCATGCGCACAATTTCCAATTTGAAGTTGCTGTCAAATTGCCTGCGGACTCTGCGTTTGGTTATCATAAACTCCTCCATAAGTGAATAATCCACTTATCAAGGTGTCTGTGCAAATTAAACCATTACAGATCAAACCATCGAATCAGTCGGTAGATTCTGTACATGAATTAATGTTCAGAGGACAATAGGATGCGGTCAGCAACCCTAAGCGCATTTGCTGCGAGGGTCAGTGATGGGTTGATACCAGTACTCGTCGGAAAAAAAGAGGCATCCACAACATAAAGATTTTCGAGACCGTGAGCACGGTTATCAGCGCTCAAAACACTTGTCGCAGGATCATTACCAAATCGACAGGTTCCGCACGCATGTGCCAGCCTTTCATTATTTTCGGCGTTCTTAACAAAAGTAAATGTATACGGATGGAGTAATTCTTTTACTTTTTTTCGAAATAGTGAAATTCTCTTTTTGTCGTACTCACTGATCTTATAATGGATTTTTATGTCATTCTCAGAACCAGTAACGCCGACGAAGTTATGCTCGTAGGGTATATCTTCCATAATTCCCGTTAGAATGAGTCGTTGCGAGATATTTCTATTGACAATGTAAGTTATGAGCGGCGTCACCGATCTGATTAACCTGGCGATAATAGGGTAGCCCTTCCGGTCAAATTCCTGCCATAGCTCTTTAACGAGCACATCGGGTGACTGAAGCCTACCTACAGCCTGTAGCGTTCCCAGTTTGTGTCCATCATCAAAATAAGCATCGTTTAGCGCTATCTGTTTTGTCAGCGTCGCAGCCGAAACTTTAGCCTTGGTGTCAACACAATAAAGGTCGAAATAATGGCGCATTAAGTTCTTGCCGACCATCCCCGATTGATTTGCAAGCCCGTTGGGCCAAGTTGGAGATTTCGATTTCAGCAGGATCGCTGGCGTATGCAATGCACCAGCGGCGAGTATAATCAAATCGGCGCTGAGGCTGAGCGTCTCCTGACCATATTTGCACCATACCCTGGTGACGCGATCGGTCGTTGCTTCCAAATGAGTGACTTCGCATTGCTCTAATAGCTCGGTGGAGTATTCCTCTAGCGCGGGTTTTATGCAGATGCGACTACTGTCGTTCTTGCAGTTTTTTGGACAAATGTACCCAATGCACTCCTGACAGCCCGGAACATATTCGCAAGCCATAGGCATCACGTACGGATGTAGCCCTTTCGCTACAAGAAAATCATACAACTCTCCACTCGGCTTACTTAAGGCAGGAGGATTTATCAGCGGATCCAGCAAGGGCTTTCGCAAGGGATCCAAGCCACCTCTGACCCGATAGAGCCGTTCAGCCAAGACGTAGTACGGCCGGATATCCTCGTAACTGATCGGCCAGGCCTCAGGTAAATTGGCACCCTTCACATCATTGAAGTAAGAATTGACGTTAAAATCTTCCGAGAAGAATCTCTCCATCACCATGCCATACAGTGCGCTTGATCCGCCGCCACCCTCGCCGATAAACGGAGAAAAAGCATAAGGACGGTCTGAAGTAACTTCTAGAATCTTTTCCCAATAACGACCAGCTCTTCGAAGTATGTCGCGATGACTGTTCTCCGGTTGCGATGCCTCCGTGTCAAAAAAATCCTCTGCATATCTCCCCGATATCGAATCGCAGTTCCCTTTAAGTTGAACTCGCCCTTTTTCTAAAAATAGAACGCTTTTCCCCGCTTTAGCTAGTGCATGGCCAAGTGTTGCACCTCCAACACCTGTCCCAATGACAATGACATCCCAATTGGTACTCTTGATACTATTTAATTTATTCACCGAAACACCTTTAATAATTTTGAGATAGGTTGTAAATGATGAGCGCCGATGGACTCATGCCACAACCTTTTTTCACGTAGAACTGGCGTTTAAATGCAGCGGGAAACAAATAACCCGATCACGCCTGCTTACGCTGCCGTTTCTAGAGCTCGATATATTCGGCAATAGATTGGATGGCCTCGATGCCGTTTGAAATCCCGTGATGCGCCAGTTCGTTTCTGAGTACTCCCCAGAAGCTTTCGATGGGCGCCTTGTCATAGCAATTCCCACAACGTGAAATTTTGCTGAAAAGGAATTACCTCCATAGCGCAGGCATTGGGGAAGATGCTCATCGGTATACGATAAATGAAGCAACTGTGACATTATAATGACGTGACGCTGTTAGGCGACCATATGTCCGCGTTCCCGCGACGGAACATGACCTTTTACCATGAGTAGTCAGTGGCAATAATTTAGGAATAAGTGATAACGGGGATAGTTGTCGAAACTTCTTACAATAAAGCCCCATTAGTTATCAAAATTTTCGTTGCCCTTTTGATTCTCGCAATAAAAATCAATCTTTGTCCCATTTAAACAAGGACATATAACTTTCTTAACGTGGCTGGCACGTAGATTGCTTTATAACGACTGTGGCAGTAGCAAAATTCGATTTTACTTTACAAGAAGAGGAAATTTAAAATGGACAAGCATTTAAGAAAAATTTTGATAAGCGCTGCAGTTGCTATGGCCTGCGGTAGTTCTCCAGCGTCAGCAACGTTCTTCACGGACCTTTCCTCCTTTACGACAAACTTCGTCGGCGGTAGAGTCGACAATGTGACTGATGTAAATGGCATCACAGGCCGCGGGGCAACTTATACCAACAACGTTACCACTAATGCACCTAACCTGGGTGGGACGATTCACGTGGTTGGCTCAAACCTCCTTGGCTCTTACAGTCTGGACGGCGGTATGGGGGCGGCCGCAACGTTTAACGGTCTGCCGCTCGTAGGTGTCTTTTCCCTTTTTGGAAGTACGTCTGCAACGGATGTTAATGGTGTATCAACCGCGACATTCACGAGCGGCAATTTGGCATTTTTCACAATTTCCGACGCGAATTCGTTCAATTTAAATAATCCCTTGTCGTGGGGAGCAACGAATGCTGCGGGAAATTTACTTAACACGCCGATTGCGGTCTTCAGCTTAGGTACCCCCGACAATATCGCGCCTGGTTCCGGCTATACTGGCTTTAACTTGCCGGCGTCGGCTGTTAATGAGTCGGGCATTAGTACAACTACAGCTACCGACCAACAGGGTAATATTTTGTTTCAGCCGGAAAACGGGGGTCCGCTGACAAATACGGATGGCACGCTGATTTCACCGCATCCGGGCGTTGACTGGCTGACTGTAACAACTCCCACAGGCTCTGGGGAGGGGTTGATCATCCAATCGAACCAACATATTCTTACAGGGACACTCAATCAAGGCTTTTTAACCTCTGCTGGTGGATTCGCTGCGATGAACACAATTGCTCAAGTTCTCGGCGGTTTGCCATCATTTGCGAGCAGTATTTGCAATCCTGCTACCTGTACCGCAGCGCAGCTCGCTGATCCTTTAACTTATGTCATTGCTTCAGACGTGAGAGGTGGTGTCAATAGCGCGGACATCAGAGCAACCTTGGGAACGATTTTGGCTCCAGGAAGCAACAGTAGTGTTCCGGAACCTGCCACGCTCGCACTGGTAGGACTGGGGCTAGCTGGCATGGGTTTTACCGCGCGACGCCGTAAGCAAGCATAACTGCTTCCAAGCTAATAGTTTTGAAGGGCAAGGGGTTCAACTCCTTGCCCTTTTTTATTAAACAACCTGCGAATCGTTTCGGTGTACTTGCATAGGGAAACGCCAGTGGTACGCGCCCGTCAGGCAAGTGCCTGACGAGTGGTAAGGCTGCGGCCGTTGCTGATCACCAATAGAGAGCAACGACTACCGATGTCCAGGAGCACGTAATCTGCAATGAATACGTTGGCAGCTGCATGAGCAAATGCGATTCTGCCACCTGTGGCAACAATAATCGTGAGCGGAGCTGCGATAAGGCGGTAAAAACCATGTGCGGAAGTTCGGCCTGACCGGAACTGCACAAGGTCGGAAAAACCACTGGCTTGTATTCGGTCAAGCGGTTCTACCAGTTTAGCAACGGTGTATGAGCGAGCGGCGTCTTCACCGGCTTCTCACTTACCTCAACGGCTGTGCCATTCGGGTCCATGTAACCCGTCAACACAGTGGCCAGATGCTCCTTGATCAACGCTTCGTGGACGCGTTCGGTCAGCTTCGCTTCAGCGAAGCCGGGTGCCCGCGAGAAGCTCGATTCGTCTGGCAACGATTTCCACTTCGGGAAGCCGCAGATCCGCTTCAAGCTACAATCTATCCACAACCGTTGTATCCCGCGAACCTTACCTTTCTGATGAGCTCGCAACAGAACGAGTTGAACAGTTTTCACGGCACGGGCTGCGTTACAACTCCTTGGGATGGGGCGCCCAGAGCGTTTCACGAGAGGCCGTGCCACGGGGGAATCGGGCAGCATAGGGATGCCGCGACTGTGTTCAGGGCGCCCGCATCCCCTTCGGGGTCACACCTTCCTTCCGAAGGCATTGCTCCGCCCTGCGCGGTCGCACCATTTTGCGTCGTTGCGTCTTGCCCTTATCCAAAAACCGCTCACTCCGCTCCGTCCAATGGCGGATTTAAGTTCAACCGGCCGCGAATGATCTCAATGATTGCCGCCAAAATTGTCGCTTTCTAGCGACAGGAAAAATCCCATGTATTCAATATATTACGATATAAGGGGAAATATTTGGCTTTGCTCGGCGACAGTCCAAGTATTCCTGACCTTTATTACCGATTGATTATAAAACATTATTAAACTGGCACGAATTGTGCTTTATGCTAATGCAACCAAGCTCATCCCAATAAATTTTCGTTATGCAAGAGTTCTAAAAACGTACCCCGCAATCTCAACCGCCTACGCCTGACCCGCAAATTGCTCAACTTGATTTCTTCTGCTGCGTTTACCAGCCCATCTATTGGAAAAGGGAGCGGGCTAGAGGCTGTGGCCATACTGCCAAGCTTGCGCGTTTCAAATTTGAGTCAATCCGATTAAATCTCTGGACATACCATGCTATTACATAATGATGAAGCTCGTCGCTTGAACAGACCCCATTCCTTCTCATCCGCAGCAATGAGCGGAAACCGCACTTCGCTGAGGTTAATGACTGCGCCACATGTACGACCTAATGAGGGGTTGCGGAATGAAGCCTTTGATCAGTGTGTTTTGAGGCGTGGGGACTACAGCATCCGCCTAGCAGATTCACCGGGGCGAAGTAGTGAGGTGAGCGCGCTCGTTAAGCGTATGTACTCATGGCGTGGCTACAATACCGAGAATACTGCGGTACCGCCCAGTCAGACCACTTTGGAGGCGTTCAACGGGGAAGACCTTGTCGGCACACTCTCACTAAGGCTCGATTCGGAACATGGGCTGCTGGCTGACGAACTTTATAAAGAGAAAATCAGCACCTTTCGGGTAAAAGATAGAAAAGTATGCGAATTATCAAAACTCGCAATCGATCCTCAGTTCAGCTCAAAGGAATTGCTAGCATCCCTGTTCAACCTCGCGTACATATGCGGGCGCATCATTCACAGGGCGACAGATTTCTTTATTGAGGTTAACCCGCGTCATACCGGGTATTATAAGCGTATGCTAGGGTTTCGCCAGCTTGGCGAAACCTCTAACTGTCGACGGGTCAACGCCCCGGCTGTGCTGCTGCATTTGGAACTGGATTACGTGGATGCGCAGGTTTCCTGCTTGGCAGGTTCGCATGAACCGCGGGAAAGATCGCTCTACCCCTATTTTTTACCTGAGCATGAGGAAAAAAAGGTGGCCAAGAGGATTAATCACATTAACCGAGCAACAGCTTTCGATTTTGCCGCTCTATACGGTTAAGCAAAAACGCTTTTCTTATATGCACTTCACCCCGGGTTTTAGCTTTTACTGTGACTCTCTACGGAATCGGTTCTCGCGTAAAACCAGAACAGCAATAAGCGGGACGTATTAATTATCTCTGCACGGGATCGAACAGGTGCAGAATCTATTTGTAATTTTTTTAGGCGTACGCTTGCGAGCATTCTGTGGTGCAGGCTGTAGCCTGTAAAGCCAGAGGCAAATCGTCGTTGCGACAATAGCCTTCGCGGCAATGGCTTAACGAAACGCTCGATGCGTTCGGCGCAACTGCTGCCAATCCACCCTTTCTTCAGGGACGCTGCTACTGGGCTCAGTAGTTGCTCACACTTTCCATTTTGTTCGGCCTAGGTTCCCCGCCTCTCAGCAATCATGACGTCGTTTAGCCGATATGCGACAGATTACGTCAAGTCAATGTCTTGCTTTCCTGATGTTGCTTATATTGATCCTCGCGCTTGGCTTAGGTACTAGCTGACTGCTTTTTGGCTCACTACTGCTAGGAGATTTCCGCGGTATAGCGCTGACGTGCGCGGCCCTGTTCTGGGTGTAAATTTAAGCCTTTGCAGTATACCAACCGCTGCTTCGTCTGGTTTATCTTGCGCTTGGCGCACGCCTGGGACACAACACTTACAGCGCAGGCGCGATCCTCGATCCGCCGCTGACTTATATCGGTAACAACTGCATTATTGGCCACGATGCGGTGCTATTTTCCCATGCCATAGAAAACAGACGGCTTTCACTTTCCGCAATTCATATCGGAGACAATGTGACTATCGGCGCAACCGCTGTCGTAATGTCGGGGGTAACTATCTGTGATGACGCCATCGTCTCGGCGGGTGCAGTGGTAACCAAGGGCAGCAGAATCGGAAAGGGCGAAGTCTGGGGTGGCGTCCCAGCTAAACTACTCAAGCGGGGCAGCGAAGTATAGATAAAATAAGAAGGTAATCTGTTATACGAGCAAAATGTCGGTTTACTCACACACCAGGGGATGACCCGGCTGAGTGTACTTTCCTTGCCCATCTGCAATTGACGAGCATGCCTCCCCCTAGAGCCGATTCTGCAAAAAAATCTCTTAATAAATCCTACGCAGGCGCAACATTATTCACCTGTTGAGTTTTTGGCCTACCTCGCTGGGGATTTCGTCAGTGCATGCAGACGGCCACGGTGTTTCTTTTGCCCTCTCCTCCACGCGTTTGCCAGTACCAGCTGTTCCCGACCACATGACGCTATAAGGCGCCCAAATTAGGTGCAACAGCAGGGTAATAAAATGGGCTGCCTGAGCATTCCAACCACAACCGACGGGCTCCTGTCCGGTAGCGCATCGCAGGCAATAAGTGTCGAATTATTTTACAGCCAAGACGAATACCTGCTCCTGACTTTGCACATCATATTGTAAGTTATTGTTAATTAGGATTAACATTACACTCGCATATACATTGCTTCAAAAATAGCAGGAGCAAGGCTGTCGAGTTGTCGAGTTAGAGCAGCTGTCTTGCTTTTGACGGGTTTCGGTTTCGCAGGATTATCCAACTCAGGAGTATTAATTATGAAAACGAAATTCAAGCTGCTTACGCTGTCGGCCAGCCTGCTGGCCGGGGGCTTGGTCCTGTCGGAGCAAGCCCAGGCCGGTGCCTATGCCTTATCCTCTGTCGTTCTCCAAGATGGCCAGATCGGCGTAACGGGTGGTACAGTCACGCCGGGCATTGCCTCTTCCGCAACCAGCACATCAGGAACACCGGCGCCAATGAATAATCCGGAAGACGTCAAGTCTGGTCCGCTGCCGAATGCTACCGCCGCAAGCCAGGGAACGTTGAGAACAGATGAGACGGTCACGAACGCCGGCCCGACTGGGGGCCCAGGTGCTTTTGAAGCCGGCTATACACCGTTTGGCAAAACTGCGACGGCCTACTCCTGGGGAGATGGCAATACGCCTAGCGAACAGACGGCAACTTCCCTGATCGCGGTCCGGAACGCTGCGGAGGGTAACATCCCGCTCACCGGGTTCGCCAACTCGGGCGCGGAAAACAGCTCATCGTCCTCCCTGGCGTCATTCACAATCGACCTGGACGGTCCCGCCACGATGGCATTCCAATTTTTCGCGAACCCATACGCGCAGGTGATTCTGGACCTGAATTCGGGGCCCGGTTCGAAGGCCGAAGCGAACTTCGACAACAGCCTCACCGTCACTGCCGTTGACGTCGCCGGTATAGCGCCACACACAGAAGTGTTCAACTGGGCTCCGGATGGCATTATCAACGCGCCAGGTGGCACGATCGGGGGAATCGAACTCTTTGATCCCGAAAATCTGAATGGAACCGTGGGAACGGTCAGGGCCGGCGATAATATCTCATTCTCGCCTCTTAATACTTTCGCTTTTTTTAATGTAATAACCCATACGTTACCCACTGGCCGCTACGAATTTACGCTGGACACAAATGAATCCCAGTTTGTAAGTCACAATCAGATTTCAGAACCAGCCACAATGGCGCTGGTAGGTTTGGGAATGCTCGGCATGGGCTTCGCGGGCCGCCGTCGCCGGCCTGCATAATGCTTGCTGTTGGCTGTTTTGAAGGGCAAGGGGTCAGATCCTTGCCCTTTTTAATTCAGCATTGGCTATTTGCGGCCGGTCCGCACTGACCGGAAGTACTCCCGGCGACGGGTGTAATATTTTCGACATTACTTGAACCTGGTTATAAAAAAAGTGAGCTGCTCTGCTGCTATCCCACAAGTTGATCCAATGAAGATTGCTTTCCCTTTTTAGCAAGTATCTCCGTTACAATTTCCCGTAAGCGCTGCCCCGCATCATACTGCTGCAACAATCGGCTGAGCCCGCTAGCCGCCTGATAAAAACGAGAATCCCCCAGTATGGCATCTGCTGCCGAAAAGAGATCGGCAGCAGATATCTCTGCACCACGCAGCGTAAGGCCGGCTCCTGCACGTTCCACCGCTCCCATGTTCAACAACTGGTCCATATTGGAACACAGGCCGATGACCGGCACGCCGATGGCTAGTGCCTGATAAGTGGTCAGGCTGCCGCCGTTGCTGATCACCAATCTTGAGCGCCGGGTTGCGATATCCATGGGTAAGTAATCGGTAATGTGTGCATTGGCAGGCGTATCGACAATTGCAATTTTGCCAGCAGTGGCAACGATGACCGTGGCTGGTAGCCGTGACAGGGCTTCGAGCGCCATGGGCAGGAGGCTCGCCTGCCCCGAACTGCCCAGGGTTATAAAAATCACCGGCTTGCCGTCGGGCAGTTGATCCCACCACTCGGGCAACCGAGTATGGGTTGACCAAAGCACAGGACCGAGATACTGATGGTTGGCTGGCAGATTGCAGGTCGGCACCATTTCGGGGATGTCGGCATATAATGTGTAATCGCCCCAAGTGTACGCATTTCTGAGATCGGGTCCGAGAGGCGGCAGCCCATAGTTGCGGCGCACTCGATTCAAAGGCCGCGCATGCTGTGCGAAGGCTATGGGCCGGACGGTATCAAACAGCTTTTGCGCCAGGCGTACGCCCACAATTCGCGTCATGGGCAGGTCAGGTACAGGGTAGTGGGTGCTCGCGAATGGACTCCAGTAAGCATTCACTACGGCGGCATAAGGTATTTCCCGCAACGGCGCACTCACGGCCAGCGATAGCCTGAAGTCACCTATGACCAGATCGGGTTTCAGTTTGTCGAGCAGTGTCAGGTCGTCTTCAACATACCGGGTGAGCGTCTCGACGCTGTACAGCGGCTTACCCTGAGCAAGGGCGCGCGCGAACTCCGCGGACGGGATCGATCGAATAGGATGGAATGCGCGTTCCAAAGAGGGTTCCAGACCGATGTAGCGAGGGTCTGACGCGACAGCTATTTCATATGCAGACGAAGCAAGCGCCTTTGCCAGCGTCGCGATCCGCCCAAAATGCGCAAGCGTTACCGCCTCGGCAATAAGAAGAATAACTGGTTTTCGCGTTCCCATTACACCCGCTCCAAGGAAAGAAACAACATAACATCCAGATTATTTTGTATCATGACTGGGCGAAAAAATTGGCGTCATTTTACAGATACACTCCGCTTGGCCGTTAATATCAAGGCAAAAGCCGTGTGTGGTAGATGTGCGAGGCGCCAGCAATCCATTCCCGGCAGTCGGAATACGTAGGCGGCCGCGACTCAGGTAATGACGTTACCCCCGCAACTCATGAATTGTCCAGTTAAATCTTCTATGATTTTTGAATGCCATGGCTGACCTGCTGATCGCCACGCGCAATCTTGCGCGTAATCGAAGACGGGCACTGGTAGCCCTACTTACGGTGACTGTCGGGGCCAGCTCGCTGGTACTCGCCGATGGATTCATCCAGTGGATTTTCTGGGCCATGCGCGAAAGCACCATCGAGTCACAATTAGGCCATATTCAAGTCATGCGGCCGGGATACCTCAATGCGGGCGCAGCCGATCCTTACGCTTATTTATTGCCGGAGAGCTCGCCGCAGCGCAAAGCGATCGAATCCACTCCTGGCGTCAAGATGGTGGCGCCGCGGCTGGTGGTAACCGGGCTCATCAGCCATGGTGAGACAACAGTGGCATTTGTGGCAGATGGTATCGACCCGCAACAGGAAGCGAAGTTGAGCAAGTCCTTGCGTATTGTGGAAGGACGGAATCTCGCCGATGCGGCTGCGAAAGAAGTGATTCTGGGCCGCGGTCTGGCGCGTACCCTTAACGTGAGGCCGGATGCCAGCGTGGCACTGCTGACAACCACTGCGGGTGGTGGTATCAACGCTGTCGAGGGGAAAGTCGTTGGAATATTCGTTAGCACTAACCAGGCTTACGACGATTCTGCTTTACGTCTGCCCATCGACCTGGCGCAGTCACTGATGCGGGTTAGCGATGTCCACGCCTGGCTAGTGCTGCTCGAAGACACCGAACGCACAGACGATTATCTGGCGCGGTTTCGCACGCGCTTCCCGGCCGCAGAAAACAAGCTGGAATTTGTGCCATGGTATCAGCAAGCCGATTTCTACAATAAAACGGTGGCGCTGTTCTCGCAGCAGATGAACGTGCTGCGGCTGATCATTGGATGCATCATTGCTCTCAGCATTTCCAACATGCTGGTGATGAACGTCCTCGAGCGCACCGGCGAGATCGGCACGCTGCTGGCCCTCGGTTTCAAACGAAAAAAAATACTTTATCTGTTCGCCATCGAAGGGCTCGTACTTGGGCTGGCTGGCGCATCCTTGGGCCTGGTGTCTGGTTACGGCCTGGCCGAACTGATTTCTGCGATCGGCATTCCCATGCCGCCGCCTCCAGGCATGGAAGAAGGCTATACCGGAGAAATCCGGGTAACGATAAGTGTGTTAATGAACGCGTTTTTAATTGCGTTTGTAACCACTTTGCTCGCTGGTTTATATCCCGCCTGGAAGGCGTCGCGCCTGCCAATTGTTGACGCATTGCGTCATAACATCTAGAACTTCGAAAGCGCATGTTCAGGCTTGCCTTCCGCAATATTTTCCGTAACGGTTTGCGCACGGCGCTGACGCTGGCGGCAATCGTCACCGGGGTGATTGCCATTATCATCAGTGGCGGGTTTATCGAGGATGTGTTCGTGCAACTGCGGGAGACGACAATTCACTCCCGTATAGGGCATGTGCAGATTTTCCGGCGCGGTTTTAACGAGTACGGGCGGCGCGAGCCGGCGCGTTATATGATCACGCAGCCAAAGGTCGTGGTGGATTTGGTAAAATCCATCCCACATGTACAAGCCGTAATGGCCCGCGTGAATTTTTCCGGTCTTGCCAACAATAGCCGCGCTGATTTACCTATCATTGGCGAAGGCATCGAACCAGGCAAGGAAGCGCAACTGGGAACAGCAACAACCATCGTTGAAGGCCGCTCATTGCAGGACTCCGATGCATTCGGAGCGGTAATTGGCGAAGGCGTCGCTTCCGCTCTGCATTTGCCTCCCGGCAGTTTCATGACCTTGATGGTGAATACGCCTGAGGGCGCGCTGAACACGCATGAATATGAAGTCGTCGGCGTATTCCGCACTTTCTCCAAGGAATACGATGACCGGGCTGTACGCATACCGCTGTCAGCCGCTCAGGAATTGCTGTTTACGCCATCGGCTCACAGCATTGTTGTGCTGCTGGATGATACCGGCGCGACGGACGCTGTGACAGAAATTGTCAGAGCGCGGCTGGGACCGCTCGGCTATGAAGTGAAGCCCTGGCAGGAGTTGGCCGACTTTTATCAAAAGACCGAGGCATTGTACCGGCGTCAGTTCGGAGCCTTGCAGGCCATCATACTGGTCATGCTGGTTCTGAGCGTGGCTAGCACCATCAACATGGTGATCTACGAGCGTACCGGCGAATTCGGGACATTGCTCGCCCTGGGCCTGCGTCAACGCCAGATCTTCAAACTCGTGCTGCTAGAGAATACACTGATGGGTTTGCTTGGCAGCTTGCTCGGCGTAATCCTGGGGATCATGCTTGCGAGCGTTATCTCCGCAGTGGGAATAGCCATGCCGCCGCCGCCGGGGTCAAGCATTGGCTATACTGCAACGATTCGTCTGGTGCCGTGGGCGCTTGTGGCAGCAGCCGCTACCGGCATACTGGCATCCGTCATGGCTGCCGTGCTCCCGGCGCGCCGAGCGTCGCGCCTGCAGGTCGTAGACGCGCTACGGCACAATATCTAAATATCCTTCATTATGAAACTACTCCATACCCTATGGCTCGAGCACCCTCCTTTTCGCGGAAAAAAACCGTGGGGTAACAGCTGCCGTCGCATTTTTATTCAAATACCGGTTTCAGCGAATCGGAGTTACAGTTTTTATTTATTCCGCACTTATTAATCTCTCAACGGGCAACCGCAGGGATCGACTGGTTACGGCGTCGCCACTGCCGATGCGTCCGAGAAAAACCGCCTGTTCTACCGGATCGTTCTGCAGTAACCTCGAGAGACGACTACCTAGCCTGGTCGCGGTATCCATGGCGCCGGGCAGGCGGCTGAATGGTCTGCCTTCGCGCACATAGCGCGTAAAAATCAAAGGAGTCAACTCTGGTTGTAATTGCAGACCAAGACCCGTCGCCGTCAGCCAGAAACGCTGAACCGCGCGGCCTGCCGCAACATAATCGTCTAAAGTCTCAGGTGGCTTTTTAGCCAGAATGGCAAAGTGTGCGGCACAGAACAGGCCGGGCAGCAAATCCATTTCAATTCGGGGAACCAGGTGTCCCGCAAGATAAGTGTTAAAAAAATCGACACGCCCCCAACTGGTCATTACCCAGCGCATCAATTTGAGCGTCATCGGGTCCAGCCCCAGTGCTTGATCAGGTACCTTGTTTTCACTGAAACGCGTATTCCATGCAATGATTCTGCGATGAACGTCATAAGCCTCCGGCAAGGTAAGCCTGAGTTTGGCGTTATCAAACATCAGTTTCGCCAGGTGCCAGCGTTGTATCCCTCCCTCGAACCAACGGACGGTATAGAACATTCCGATCGCATGCTGCAGCGCTTGCTTCTGTGGCTCGGTAAGGGGAATGGTACGCATGGGCCGCCGCTGCACGGAACGATGCTGGACGTGAGGCAACAACGAATCCGGTTGCAGGAGGCTGTCAGGGATCAGTTCCAGAAAATACTCGGGACGCGTATCGGGGGATTCGGGGTTGTGCCGAAATTCGGCTCGCATGGCGTGCGCACTGGCGGCTATAGCAAGAGTTTCCAGTAGGACTCCCAAGGAAATCTGGCTGGGGTGCCCGTCCAGATCATATATGCAATGGTCGCGCGTATCGAAGGCGTGGATGACGAGGTGGCGTTCGTCATTGATTTCGAACCGCCAGGGCTGGGTATTATCCCCACTGGGCGCCCAGCGGGCGAGTTCGAGAATATCCGAGATGGACTGGGGGATTTGGTGCATCTAAAGACCCAATTTGCGCTTTGCGAAGGCTATAGCGAGGCGTTGCAGGGGATTGCGATTTCCACCAGGCCGCGAGGTCAACACCAACTTGTTGCGATAAGCATCGAAATGATAGCCCTTGGGCGCGGCCCGGACCGGACCCCGTCCGAGAAGGATTTTCAGAGCCTCGGTTGCTGCCACGCCAGCACACAGTTGGCAGGCCATGATGGTGGATGGCCCCTTGCGATTGGCCAGATCAACCGTAGAAGGATCAACCAGATAGCCCATTTGCAGGCGAGCAGGCGCCAGGCCCATGAGGAAGCGCAGGGGCTTTTCTGGCTCATGGCCGTCCTCAAAACGGAAGTAATCGTCAAAGCTCATGCTACCCGGTAAAAAATTCAGTACCGCGGCGCCCATACCCAGGGGCGCGGCAGTCACAGCAGGAATGCGCCTTGCCGCACACGCTGCAAAAACCTGCTGACGAGCTTCGAAGGCAAAGAAATCCAGACCGTCGATATAAATATCGACTCCATTCAAAAAATCATCCAAGTTGCCGGCAGTTACACCTTCGGCAAATCCTGTTATTTCCAGCTCGGGATTGATGTCCCGCGCTTGCTGAGTCATTACCTCAAGCTTTGAATGACTCAAGGCGCTTACAGTCGCGCCCGCCTGACGATTGAAGTTCGCCAGATCGAATATATCGAAATCGGCCAGATGAAACTTGCCGATGCCCAGACGGCAAAGCGTTAATAGATGCAGTCCGCCGACGCCCCCCAGACCCGCAATCGCCACACGTTTATGGCGCAACTGATCCTGCTCCCGCTGGGTTAGCCAGCCGATGTTCCTCGAAAAGGCTTCATCATAGATAAAGGATAACATGCGATGCAAAAATCCCGGCAAGCGCCAGTTTCTACCTGAGCAAGCTGTAAATTACCATAACCAGCAGTGAGAAAAGCGAGGATATGAAGGAGCGGATTACTTCGTTATACGTATCACACTCCCTTTCATTATAACCTCAACCGCGACGAATATCCGACGCAACCAAATTAATTGAGAATCATTCCGGCAATACGCTCAGCAATGGATTCATTCACGCTGGCTGAACAGCACTCTTTACGCCATGCCGCGCAATTGGCTCTCCGATCGGTCAGAAAAAAAGATGGTTCCGCATGAGCCCCAAGCGCTACTATAGGATCCGTCCATTGTTGGGTAATGCCGGCTGAGCTTTATATGCATAGTCATCAGAACGAATAGCGTAACTCGGTATAGACGCGGTCACTCTGATCGAAACGACCAAATAACCCCGTGGGTTGTCCGCCGAAAACATCGGCCCCGAGTGCTGCACGCCAATTTCTCTCAAAATTCCAGGATAGCCTTGGGCGGAACATCCAGTCGCTGCGATTCAGGCTATGAATCAGCAATGCCTGCGCCTCAACGTTGTGCCGGAGTTTGCCGTTGAGGAGTATGCTGGCTCCATGCTCCAGCTTATCGGTAACAAGGGTTGGATCGTGCGCGAAAAAGACGCGTTGAAAGAACTGGAGATTCAATCGGGTCTCGGCCGGTAAGCTGAAATCAAGACCCAGTACGTAGTCGAGCGTATTCTGCCTGACCAGTCCATCGATCGCGTTTGGGCGCGCGACGTTGAACTTGCGCCCATCCGTGTAAATTAACTCACCTTTTAGCACGACTGAGCCGAAATCTTTCGCCAGCGTTGCGCCAACCTGGTCGATCTCGTCGTGTCGCGCCTGGAAGACAAGGGGTTCGGCCGGTGCGCTGGCACGATAGAAGGTCGGCGCGGCGTCCAGGCTGTGATAATAGAAACCTGAAATATCCCAGCCATTTTTAAGTTGCGATAAACGAACTCCATAATTAGAGTGCGCAACATTGCGCCCGGAACGGTCTTCGGGCAGAAAACTGGCTGCTCCCCTCAGGGGACCCGGGTAAAAATCCGCGCCCGGCTTGCCGCTCTCGTCAAGAGTCGGTACGGGAATCCACACTACTTCAGCATGTATGTCATTTTTCGAATATTCCGCACGCATCGCCCATTGCGGTATTCGTATGATATCGAAGGAGGGCAGGACGAACTCGCGCATATCCTTGGCCGAGACCACATCTGCGAAAAACAACCCGACCATTTCGCCCCAGATGACATGTTGACGGCCGAGGCGGAAGTCGAAGTCACCGGCAGAAACATCCAGGTAATTCTCGCGCAGGAAAAACTCATAGCGTTGATCCCGGCGAACCGCCGGGGGATAGAAATTGGATAGATCATAGGCGGCGTCGTAATCAAAACGGCCACTGATCTTCCACTTTACGTGCTCGCCAAATTGTCCGGTTCGGGACAATTCGGTTCGCAGCTTTGCTTTGGATAAATGTTCCGGATCCGCGTAATTGTCAGCGATTTCGAGCTGGGAAAACCCTTTCCATCCCGTTGCCAACTGCTTCCACACCGGTATGGGAGGCGATTTCTCCTTTACCGGGGCGTTGCCTCCAAATAGCGACTCGCGGGATGTAAATCCGGTTTCGGTGTCCTCTTTAGCTTCCGAGGCCAAGTCAGCCATATTTTCCTTGATTGAGGATTCGACAGAGAACAGTGAAAGGGAGGGGGATAAAGAGATGTGCAGGGGCTCGCCGCTGGTCTCCCCTGACAAGGCATTTCCCAGGTCGACAGCGATATGTGCGCTGCTGGCCGGTTTCACCGCGCTGCGAGTTGAAGATGGGGATATGGATAAAGATAAGGTCAAATATAAAGGCTCCTTATCAGGATCACCCACTAGCGATGTGTCTGATGGCGGTTTTGCACGAGCAGGGGAGTCGGGTACGCCAGCCCCGGCAAAGCCTTGTAGCGGCAAACCCATCAATGCCGCGACCAATACAACACACGTCGATTTAGATGTGTGTTCCATCCGCCTCGCTTTGATTGGCGCCCTGAACCAGAGGGTGGTTTGTCGCGGGAGACCGCTCGATAACTACAGCTGGCCCGCCCGCCCTCACTTCCTGCGTAACAATCCGTCCATCTTCTATGTGCACCAACCTGTCCGCCAATTCCATCACGCGCCGATCGTGCGTAGAAAAAATAAAGGTGGTCTTGAATTCGACGTTAATATTCTTCATTAATTGAAGAATGCCTTCACCAGTCTTATGGTCAAGATTGGCGGTTGGCTCGTCAGCCAACACAATCTTCGGTTGTGTCGCCAGCGCACGCGCGATGGCTACTCGCTGCCGCTGTCCACCGCTCAGCTGGCTCGGACGATGACGAGTAAATGAAGACAGACCTACGATTGCGAGGTATTTTGCCACCCGGCCGCGCCGCTCTGTTGCGTTCAGCTCCTTGAATTGCAATAGGGGATATTCGACGTTCTCCTCAGCCGAAAGAACCGGCAGGAGGTTGAATGTCTGAAAAATAAAACCAAGCGTTCGAGCCCGAAGGTCGGAAAGCTCATCAGGCTTCTTGCCACCGATATCCTGGCCATTGATGAATATTTTTCCAGATGAGGGAGTATCGATGCAACCGATCAGGTTGAGCAACGTGGATTTGCCGCTGCCGGAGGGACCAGCGATCGCAAGAAAAGCACCGTCCTCAATATTCAGCGTAACGTCCCTCAGCGCCTGGACCTGCTGCTCCCCGAGGGTGTAGTCTTTGAAAACATTTTCAAGGTGTACAATGCTCATGAGAAACTCCATAAATATTTAAACCCACACAGGGGTAAACGGCATCTCACGACAGGAATTGAAATGCAAGTAAAAACTTTGCAATACCTGCTTATGGTGATTTTCATGTTTTTCACTATGGCATCGATCGCATCCGAGGATGCGGAATTAGCGCAAAGCATCCTGGAAAAAGCTGACCAGATTCGCTTCCCGCGTGAAAGTTTCCAGGTAGACGTCGATATCAATACGACAGCGCCTGATAAAACTGCCGAGCGGCGCAAATACCAGGTTCTATCCAAAGGAAATGAGAACAGCGTGGTGATGACCACCGAACCGGCTTCCGAGCGCGGGCAAATTTTACTGATGAAAGGGCGCGATTTGTGGATATTCATGCCGGAGATTTCGCAACCTATACGCCTTTCCATGTCGCAGCGACTAACCGGCCAGGTAGCCAACGGTGATTTGGCGCGCGCAAACTTTGCCGGCGATTACAACGCCACGATTCTGCGCACAGACACCATCGACGGGGATAAGTACTACGTACTGGAGCTTATTGGCGTCGATCGAAGCGTTACGTATCATAAAGTCTTATACTGGGTACGGCAATCGGATTTCTGGCCCTATCGCGCCGAGTTCTACTCATTGTCGGATCGCTTGCTTAAAACCGCTCGCTATGAAAACTTTAAGATGATACTGGGCAAGAAGCGGCCCACCCGCCTCGTTATGACTGACGCATTGCGCAGGGGCGAGGAATCCGTGCTTGAATATACAGAAATGAAACTCCGAGATCTACCCGACAAGATTTTTACCAAAGACTATCTGAAAAAACTCGAATAAATAACAAACCGCGAGTATGTTTTGCAGAAAACGGGGCTCAACTAACAAAGTCTGGAAACTGAAACCGCGCTGAACTCAAGCGGATCTTTTGTGCATTCTCATGAGTCGTTTGCGACAGTTCGGCCCCCGGCAATCGGCGGGCCGCACAAAAGACTAACAACCGAAAAAGTACGTATCCATTCATAAGGCTCAATGTTTCGTGGACATTCGGGTGGAGCGTTTCCCGCAATTTTTCATGTCTTTGAAGCGTCTTACGGGGTGGCGGTAAAATATCTCGCTGAGCAAAGCTGAGCCTTAGCGCACCTTCAAGCAGTTCTATATCCACCTTCAATTCCGCAACCGGGTTCAATCCCGGCTTGTGCTCGCGGTTCCAAATAGCGACATTGTGTTTAATGTCGCTATCGTGTGGCCAAATCGGCCTGTATTCCAGTTGAGGCTCATCATTCTAAAAGGCGTGAGAAGAAATAAAAGGAGTAGCTCTAAAGTTAGCATCCGGCCTTCCGTAAATATACATGCGGGCATGGAGACTGATGAACTTGGCCCCGACGCTGTGCCGGTACGTGAATTCCCAAGAACCAGCCTCGAATCAGAGAGTAAAGTCCGTCCTGTGATTCAAGGACGCTCACGTCAATCATCTTAATACTCATACAGGAAGCCAATTTATTTCCAGATATTTTTTTACCTTCCAACATCGCTCCAGCAGAAGGTCGCGGGAAATCAAATATGTTCTCATCAAAAATATTCAATCTGGGCAGTGCATTCAAGCAGCACTTCGAAATCGTACCCGCATTCTCAGACGCCCTGAAGGAAGAGGTCTACCGGGTGCGGCATCAGGTTTATTGTGAAGACCTGAAATTTGAACCTACCAGGCCGGATAGACGTGAAACCGATGAGCACGACGCCAATTCTCTACATCTCCTGATGCGTAGCATAAAGACTGGCGAATTTATCGGTTGCACCCGCATTGTCCTGTCGCGGCCCGAGGATCCCTATTATCAGCTACCTTTCGAAAAGACTTGCGCTACCGCGCTGGACCGATCGATCATTGACCCATCCAAATTACCCCGGCAAGACATCGCCGAGGTATCACGCCTCGCCGTTATCGCCGCGTTCCGCAGACGTAAAGGTGAGGCAAACAGCGCGGTTGGCATCTCGGGCGGGGATTTTGGCACGCCGGACCAGCCACGCTTCCCATTCATCCCGATTGGCCTGTACCTCGCCACCACCGAACTTGCGCGCTTGAACGGAATTGATACGGTGTTCGTTCTGACGGAGAAACGGCTGGCGAGTCACTTCAGCAAGCTAGGCTTCGATCTGCAATATATTGGTAGCCCAATTGAGCATAACGGCGAGCGCATCCCCTCGATGATGAGCGTCAGCGCTACTATCAACAATATGCGGGTTAATTTACTTCCCCTTTATCACACGATCGCAGCGGATATAGAACGAAATCTTCCAAAGCATTGTGCTTTGGGAAGATGAATAATAAAAAATTTGCATAAACGTAATCTCCAAGTCTTGGGAAGATTCACCAGAATCGATGCATGACGTTGTAACTGCACGGAACGCCCTTGGCCGTCAATAGTGGCAAACCCCCATCTGTCGTGGAGCGATAGGAAAAAAGGTGAGCCCGGGCGCAATTCTGCCTGGACAGGTAATCTGCCACCTATGTGCTACCACCTCTCAGTGCGCTATCGGGAAACGCTCTACACCATGCGTTGTTCCAGGCAATCCCCATCTTTAGACATCACGAACTCATTCGAAGTATCCCTATTGTGTCCGCGGCTATTGAGGTTCACACTCTGCGTGGGTAGACCAATAATCGCGAAACATGGGGGGAATCAAAATGAAAAAAAGCCTCTGCTTGACGCTGTGTGGTGTAGCTAATCTGTTTCTGCTGTGTTTCGGCGCCTGGGCGAGCGAGAGCGGCGCCGGATCCGAGCTCAATGAAGCTCGGCAAGTGGCTCAGTATAATTATGTTATTCACATCCTGGCAATGTTGCTGGTGGGTTTCGGTTTTCTGATGGTGTTTGTCAGGAGATACGGATTTGGCGCCACGACTGGCACCTACCTTGTGGTAGCGGTCGGCCTTCCTCTTTATATGCTCCTGCGCGCAAATGGTATTTTTGCTCATGAAATTGCTCCAAACACAATCAAGGCGCTCCTGTTTGCCGAATTCGCAGTGGCTGCCGCACTCATTGCCATGGGAGCCGTACTTGGACGTCTGCGGGTTTTTCAATATGCGTTACTGGCACTTTTCCTCGTTCCGGCGTATCTGATGAACGAATGGCTGGTGCTGGATAACGGGATGGGTTTGACGGAAGGTTATCAGGATACCGCCGGGTCAGTCATCATCCATGCCTTTGGCGCTTATTTTGGCTTGGGATTATCCCTCGCATTGACCACCGCGCGGCAACGAAGTCAACCGATTGAATCAGATGCCACCTCTGATCGTTTTGCGATGCTCGGCTCCATGGTATTGTGGATTTTCTGGCCAAGCTTCGCCACAGCCATTGTTCCTTTTGAAGAGATGCCGCAAACCGTCGTCAACACAGTACTCGCGTTGTGCGGCGCTACCCTCAGCACCTATTTCCTGAGCACGTATTTTCACAAGGGAAAAACGTCAATGGTCGACATGGCAAATGCGGCCTTGGCTGGGGGTGTAGCCATAGGATCGACATGCAATATTGTTTCACCGACGGGCGCCTTCGCAATCGGCCTGCTGGCCGGCGCTGTCAGCGTCATCGGTTATGTGTTCATTCAGCCTGGACTGGAAGCACGTTTCAAGATTATCGACACTTGCGGCGTCCATAATCTTCACGGAATGCCCGGATTGTTAGGTGCGTTGACTGCCATTGTGGTGGTGCCCGGTATCGCGGCTGCTCAGCTCATCGGCATTATCTTCAGTGTCGTGTTCGCTTTCGTGACCGGACTTATCGCCGGTGCGGCGATCAAAGCCACAGGCACGACGCGACTGGCCTATGAGGATAGCGAGGAATTCGCTCACTGTGAAACGCCGGATATCGAGAATATAGAACTCGAAGTCGAGACACGAACCTAAGGAGCAAGCCGGACAAATGCCGATTTCTGATGTAGCGCATCAGCGAGCTGCTACATCAGAATAAGGTCATACTGTTCCTGCGTATAGGCCACCTCCACCTGCAGGCTGACTGTTTTGGCAATGAAATCCGCCAGTTGCGCAAGGCTTTGAGATTCTTCATCTAGAAATAGATCAATGACTTCTTGCGAAGCGAGAATGCGAAATTCGTGCGCATCGAATTGACGGGCTTCACGCAATAATTCACGCAGGATTTCGTAGCATATCGTCTGAGCGGTTCTCACCTTGCCGCGGCCTTGGCACGTGGGGCATGTCTCGCATAATATGTGAGCAAGACTTTCCCTCGTGCGCTTGCGCGTCATTTCCACAAGCCCAAGCGCCGTGAAACCATTCACCGTCATATGCGTCCGGTCTTTCATCAGCGATCTCTTGAATTCCACCAGGACTGCATTTTTATGTTCCACGTTCTCCATGTCTATAAAGTCAATAATGATAATTCCGCCCAGGTTGCGCAAGCGCAACTGGCGCGCTATGACCTGGGCTGCTTCGAGGTTGGTTTTAAAAATGGTATCGTCGAAGCTGCGTATACCGATGAAGCCTCCAGTATTGACATCGATGGTTGTGAGTGCCTCGGTCTGGTCGATAATCAGATATCCGCCGGATTTCAGGTTGACGCGTCGCGCCAGGGACTTCTCGATTTCATCTTCCACCCCGTAAAGATCGAATAGTGGCCGCACCCCGGCATAGTGATCTATTCGTCCCACGACGTTGGTCATGTAGACCTGGGCAAATGCCGTCATTTTTTGTGAGGTTTCGCGCGAATCTACCAAGATGCGCGCCGTATTGTCGTTAACGAAATCGCGCAATACGCGGTAGCTGAGGTTCAGGTCCTGATACAGTAACCCGGGCTGAGCAGTGGCGGACTTTTCCTTGATGTCGTGCCACAATTTATTTAGATATTCGATATCCGTTTGCAAGTCCTGGTCGGTGGCGGCTTCCGCCATGGTGCGGATAATGAAGCCACCTTTTTCATCAGGGGATAGCAAGTGTTTCAGTTTTTCGCGTAGCGACTTTCGCTCGGTTTCATCCTCGATACGCTGGGAAATGCCAATGTGGGATACCTGGGGCAAATAAACCAGCATTCGCCCCGCAATACTGACCTGCGTAGACAACCGCGCCCCCTTGGCGCCGATGGAATCCTTGATTACCTGGACGAGAATATTCTTTCCTTCGTGCAGCAACTTCTCGATGGGCTTGCCGGCGTCCTCGCTCTGGCGCAATCTCCAAATATCTGCGAGGTGGAGAAAGGCAGCGCGATCCAGCCCGATGTCCACAAAGGCCGACTGCATTCCCGGCAGGACTCTTGTAACGCGGCCACTGTAGATGTTGCCGACAATTCCGCAACTGCTGGTGCGCTCTATGTGCAGCTCTTGAACCGCCCCATGCTCGACTACGGCCACGCGGGTTTCCTGCGGGGTAACGTTGACGAGAATCTCGCTGTTCATGAAAGATTTTTCTGTAGTTTTTTTTTCAAGTTCATGGAAATATTTCAACACCGGATTTTTGTAACAATTGCGCTGTCTCAAATAGCGGCAATCCCATTACACCGCTGTAGCTGCCCGAAATCTCCGCGATAAAAACTGCCGCCATTCCTTGAATTGCATAACCACCTGCTTTATCGAGCGCCTCGCCCACGGCGAGATAGCGGTGGATTTCGTGTTCGCTGATATCGCGGAATCGCACTGCAGAGCTGGATATACTGACTTGTATCCCACTTTGTGCAGCTACCGCTACTGCGGTCAATACCTGATGAGTCTGGCCGGAAAGTGCGCGCAGCATGTCTTTTGCATGCGTGAGGTTTTCTGGTTTGCCAAAAATACGCTCTCCCAGCACCACAGCCGTGTCCGCCGCCAGCACGGGAAGCTCCGTCAGCCTGCGTTCTAAAATCCGAGCTCGCCCCATTTCAGCCTTTACTATAGCAATGCGCCTGGCGTAATCAGCCGGAGCCTCGCCTGGCAGCACGACCTCAGCCATATCCGCGCCCCGCGGTGCAGCTTCACGTAGCAATAAGGTTCCGAAATTCACGCCGATCTGCTTCAATAATTCCCGGCGGCGTGGACTGCGGGAAGCAAGATAAATGCGATTTTCTGGTAGAGTCATGTAGAAAGTGTCGAGACATTCCGAATAAGCCAGATTGCCCTTCTCCGGGAAATGCCTCAATCTTACCTGAGCATGGCCTTTCTATGCTCGATGGTAGGGATGTCCTTTGATAAGCGACATGGCACGATACAATTGCTCCGCCAGCAATACCCGCGCCAAGCCATGCGGCAGCGTCAGCGTGGATAATGCCAGAACTTCATCGGCCGACTTTTTTATGTTGGCGTCCAACCCATCCGCGCCACCAATGAGAAAAGCGATATCTCCCCCAACCCCCATCCATCGGGTAATAGAATCGGCCAGCTTGATGGTGGTCTGCTGCCTGCCGCGCTCATCCAATGCAACGACATAATGCTTGGCCGGCAGCAATGCCCGGATGCGGATGGCCTCCGCTGCCAGCAACTGCTCCACCTTTTTGCCGCCGATGCGTTTTTCCGGTTTGACTTCAAGGAGTTCAATAGCAGCCTCATGCGGCATCCGTTTGGCGTATTCTTCAAACCCGGCCGCGACCCATTCCGGCATTTTATGACCCACCGCACAAATAATGAACTTCATACGGTGGCGGTTCAGGCCTCGTCGTCAGAGGAATCCAACTTTGCCTTGGCGGCTTTATTTTTTTCAACCGGGGAAACCGCTTTAGCTTTAGCTGGGGCGGCACGGCGTTTGACGGCAGACGGCTCGACGAGAGTTTTGCTCCTGGCCGAACTTGCGGAAGCCTTGTTTACTTTTATTCCTTCTGCCCACAATTCCTCCAGGTTGTAATGCGCGCGCACAGCAACCTGCATGACATGCACCAACACATCACCCAAGTCGACCAGTATCCATTCGCCGTTTTGCTCGCCTTCCATGCCATAAACCTTACCTCCGGCTGCCTTGACGCTCTCCGCCACATTATTGGCGATCGCTTTGGTTTGTCGGGTAGAGTCCCCGCTTGCAATAATCATTCGATCAAATAATGCTGTTATTTTTGTCACATCCAGCACTTCAACGTCTCGCGCCTTTATTTCTTCCAAGGCAGCAACAACCGTTTTCACCAGCTTAGTGAGCGTCATCCTTTTTCCGAATATAAGTGATTTGCTGCAATATAATCGAGCGCAGCGTCGGGAATCAAATAACGGATGCTTTTCCCTGCGGCGACCCGTGCGCGAATGACTGTTGCTGAAATATCCAGCAAAGTTGTTTGAGCGATAAAAATCATGCCGCTGGTTGCATGTTTGAGGCTATCCACGCTCGATACCCAGCGTCGCGCGCACTCTGCGTTTAATTCCAGCGGAAGGAGATCGGGATTTTCCGCAAGCATATGACCCGGGCGGGCCGCAATAATAAAGTGGCACAGCCCGAACAGTTCACGCCAATTGTGCCAGGCGGCAAGATTCATGAAAGCGTCTGCTCCGGTAACAAAACAGAGCGCGACGTCCTCCCCCAGTTCCTGTTTGAGCTCGCGCAACGACTCCACGCTATAACTTACTCCGGGACGCCGGATTTCACGCTCATCCAGAATAAACCTGGAGTTGCTTTGGATTGCCAAACCGACCATAACAGCCCGATGCTGCAGCGATGCCTCGGGAGAGCAGCGTAAACGAGGGCACCCAGCGGGGATAAAATGCATTTTTCGCACATCGATCATTTCGGCAATCTCTTCAGCTATCCGCAAATGACCATAATGAATAGGATCAAAGGTTCCGCCGAAAATACCGATGAGCGTATGCTCGGAACTATTCATGAGCCGATAAAATCAGACACATGGAAGCGGAGAAACGTTGTTTAGAATATTTTTGTCCTCATGGTATTTTTTTAGAGCAATAACCGCCGCAGGTCGGCCAAGGCCTCGGCCAGGAAAGAAGTGAAGCGCGCGGCAGTTGCTCCATCGATTACGCGATGATCATAAGATAGCGACAACGGCAGAATAAAACGGGGGACAAACTGTCCATCCCGATAAATTGGCTGCATGCTGGCGCGGGATACGCCGAGGATGGCTACCTCGGGTGCGTTTATAATAGGCGTGAATGCAGTGCCGCCGATGCCTCCCAAGCTGGTGATGGTAAAGCTTGCTCCCTGCATGTCGGTGGGTTTCAGCTTCCCGTTGCGTGCAAGTGCTGCCAGACCCGCCATCTCTTTAGCAATGGCAACGACTCCTTTTTGATCCACATCCCGGATTACCGGCACCATCAATCCATTGGGTGTATCTGCTGCAAACCCGATATGGCAATACTTCTTCATGGCCAGGTTCATCTCCCCGCCGTCGTTGACAAGCGATGCATTGAACTCGGGAAATTTTTTCAGCGCGGCTGCGGAGGCCCGCATTAAAAAAGCCAGTACCGTTATTTTCACACCCTCTTCTTTTATCTCCTCGTTGGATTGCTTGCGTAAGGCCTCCAGTTCTGTAATATCAGCGCCCTCGAACTGCGTAACATGCGGGATCATTACCCAGTTACGATGCAAGTTCGCTCCTGATATTTTTTGAATACGCGACAGTGGTTTCAACTCCACCGGGCCGAATTTTGCGAAATCGACCTCCGGCCATGGCAGCAGATCAAGTGCGGCGCCGGCATGCGTCTTCGATAATTCAGCCTTGACGTAGGCTTGAACATCCTCCTTGAGAATGCGCTGTTTGCGGCCACTACCCTTTACCAGTCCGAGATTCACGCCAAGTTCCCGGGCAAATCGCCTGACTGATGGACCGGCATGAGCATTTGCGAAGTCGGCTTCGTCTGTCTCGGAGGCAAAATTTACCGATGGACTAACCGGTTGGCCTGCCGAAGCTGGCTCTCGTGGCCGGGTTTCAGAGTCGGGCGCACTCTGAGACTCGGCAGGCGCCTCCGAAGGCGAAGGCTGTGCGGACAACTCAGGAACTGAGACTGAACCCACTGCTGGTTCTGTGCCTGAGGCAGATGAGGAATCAGGTGGCGCACTATCCGTGTCGGAGACTTCCATTACCAAAACGAGCGCACCTTCAGAAACCTTATCACCCACCTTTACAGATATATCCTTGACTATGCCTGCAAATGGTGAAGGCACTTCTATCGTTGCCTTATCCGACTCCAATGAAATCAAGGGGTCTTCCGCCTGGATAGAATCACCGGGTTTCACTAGAACCTCTATCACCGGGACATCTTTAAAATCGCCAATGTCGGGGATTAATACCTGTTTGGTCTCTGCCACGCCTCTTCCTTCATTCGTATTTTACGTGTGGTATTTGCAATGAAATGATAATGCACCGGCTTCATCTGCGACCCCGGATCCGGCATATTCACACCTTCCATCCCATCACCCTTACCGCCCTGTTTCTTGTCGATGTAGTGGAAAAAATATTACTGAAGCGCGAATCGGTTCATGCTCGGCGCTCTCGAATGCACAATCAGCTCGCGCATGTGCGCTTGCCATTTTGCGGACCCCTCATACTGTTACCGGATTGGGCTTGTCGGGGTCAATGCCGAGCTTGCTTATCGCTTGCGCCACTTTATCCGCCGTGATCTGACCTTCCTCGGCCAGCGACTTGAGCGCCGCTATCGTAATGTAATAGCGGTCTACTTCAAAAAACCGGCGCAGCTGTTCACGTGTGTCAGAGCGACCAAACCCATCTGTGCCCAAAACCTTATAACGCCCTGGCACGAATTCCCGGATCTGATCGGCAAAAATTTTCATGTAGTCCGTCGCGGCTATGACGGGCCCCTTCCGATCCTTAAGGCACGTGCCGACATAGGACAACCTCGGCGCCTCGGCGGGATGCATCATGTTCCATCGGGTAACGTCCAGCGCTTCACGTCTCAATTCGGTAAAGCTCGTGGCGCTCCAGATGTCGGCAGCGACGCCATATTCCTTTTCCAGTATTTCCGCCGCTGCTATCACTTCGCGCAGAATTGTTCCGGAACCGAGCAATTGTACCCGGAGACTTGAATTCTCCCCTGCCGGATTACCTTCCCGAAACAGGTACATCCCTTTCAATATCCCTTGTTCCGCATTTGCAGGCATCCCCGGGTGAGAATAGTTTTCGTTCATTACTGTTATATAGTAATAGACATCCTCCTGCTCTTCGTACATACGGCGCAGGCCATCCTGGATAATGACGGCGATCTCATACGCAAATGTCGGATCATAAGATATGCAGTTTGGAATAGTGGATGCGGCTAGATGACTGTGGCCGTCCTCATGCTGCAGGCCCTCTCCGTTAAGGGTTGTGCGTCCTGCAGTGCCTCCCAGTAAAAATCCGCGGCAACGCATATCTCCAGCCGCCCAGGCAAGGTCGCCCACACGCTGAAAACCGAACATGGAATAATAAATATAGAACGGGATCATCTGCACGCCGTGATTGCTGTATGCCGTTGCCGCCGCCATCCATGAACACATCGCTCCGGCCTCGTTGATCCCTTCCTGCAGAATCTGGCCGTTCTTGTCTTCCTTGTAATACATCAGTTGATCGGCATCCTCCGGTTTGTAGAGCTGCCCCGTCGACGACCAGATGGCCAGTTGTCGAAACATCCCCTCCATACCGAAAGTCCGCGACTCGTCCGCAACGATGGGCACCACTCGCTTACCGATGCTCTTGTCCTTTACCAGAATGTTGAGTATGCGTACGAAAGCCATGGTGGTGGAAGATTCCCGCCCCTCGCCGCCCGCCTTGAGCAGAGTATCGAATGCGGATAACGGTGGAATCTGCAGCGCTTCCGCCTTCCGCTGGCGCCGGTGGATGAAACCCCCCAGGGCCTCACGCCGCTGATGCATGTAAATATACTCGGGCGAAGCCTTGTCAAACGTCAGATACGGTATATCGTCTATCTTGTCGTCTGCAATTGGAATACCGAAGCGGTCGCGAAATGCTTTCAATGAAGTGGTACCCATCTTTTTTTGCTGATGGGTGATGTTCTGCGCCTCGCCCGCTTCACCCATCCCGTAACCCTTGATGGTTTTGGCAAGGATCACGGTGGGCTGTCCCGTATGCCGTATCGCGGCTGCATAAGCCGCATAGACTTTATGCGGATCATGGCCACCGCGGTTCAAGCGCCAGATGTCATCGTCCGACATATTGGCGACCATCTCCAGCAACTCGGGATATTTGCCGAAAAAATGTTCACGGACGTAGGCACCGTCTCTCGACTTGAAAGTCTGATATTCGCCATCTACACATTCCATCATGCGTTGCTGCAGCAGGCCCTTGGTATCCTTGGCAAACAATGGATCCCAGTATGAGCCCCATATCACCTTGATGACATTCCAGCCGGCACCGCGAAAGGCGGCTTCGAGTTCCTGAATGATCTTGCCATTTCCACGTACCGGCCCGTCCAGGCGCTGAAGGTTGCAGTTAATCACAAAAATCAAATTGTCCAGATTCTCGCGTGCGGCCAGAGAAATACCGCCCAGCGATTCCGGCTCATCCATTTCGCCGTCACCCATGAAAGCCCAGACTTTGCGGCCGCTGGTCTTGACCAGTCCGCGACTGTCCAGATACTTCATGAAACGGGCCTGATAAATCGACATCAGCGGCCCCAGCCCCATCGATACTGTGGGGAACTGCCAAAAGTCGGGCATTAGCCAGGGATGCGGATAAGAGGATAGCCCTTTGCCGTCCACCTCGCGTCTGAAATTATTGAGCTGGTCCTCCGTCAGCTCCCCCAGCATAAAAGCATAGGCATAAAGACCAGGCGACGAATGGCCCTGCGCGAATATCATGTCTCCGCCGTGGTTTTCCGATCTGGCATGCCAGAAGTGATTGTAGCCGACATCATAGAGCGTCGCCGCGGAGGCAAAGCTGGCAATATGGCCGCCGACATTGGAGTTCTTGTTGGCGTGCAGCACCATTGCCATGGAGTTCCAACGGACATAAGAGCGAATGCGATGTTCCAGCGCGTGATTACCGGGAGAGCGATCTTCCTTGCCCGGTGGAATGGTATTGATATAGGCCGTGGTGGCACTGTAAGGAAGGTATGCGCCTGAGCGCCGGGCTTTTTCTACCAGCCTTTCCAGCAGGTAATGCGCGCGCTCGGTTCCCTCGTGCTCCAGCACGGATTCCAGCGCGTCCAGCCACTCCTGTGTTTCAGATGGATCTATGTCGGGAATGGGTTCCATTTTCGTCTCGAAATTGTTGGGATTACCGATATGATTGGTCTGCGTCGCGGTTAAGCCCGTGCGTATGCACGCTCAGCAGCCTCGATAGTGTTATACAGCAACATCGCGATAGTCACCGGGCCCACGCCGCCCGGCACAGGCGTGATGTAACCTGCCTTCTCTTTGACCGATTCGAACTCCACGTCACCCGCCAGTTTACCGTCCGGCATGCGATTGATGCCAACATCTATCACCACTGCGCCGTCCTTCACCATGCTGGCGGTGATCATATGCGGTTTTCCGGTCGCTACAACCAGGATATCCGCCCGATGCGTATGCTCGGCCAGATCGCGGGTTTTCGAGGTACAGATGGTCACTGTCGCGCCTCTCTGCAAGAGCATCAGAGCCATGGGTTTGCCGACGATGTTACTGCGGCCCACGACCACCGCGTGCTGCCCTTCAATTGGAACGCTGTATTTTTCCAGTATTTTGATCACCCCATGAGGTGTGCAGGGCGGGAAAATAGCGTTACCGGTAACCAGCGATCCTACATTGTAAAGATGGAATCCATCCACGTCTTTTTCCACTGCAACGGATGCAATCACTTTATCGCTTTCGAAGCGTCGCGGTAACGGCAGCTGCACGAGAATACCGTGAATCCTAGAATTCCGGTTCAGTTCCTGAATACGCTCTATTACCTCGTCCTGGCTCGCGTTTTCGGAAAACTCGTGTATTTCGGAATAAATCCCCGTGTCGCTACATGCTTTCGCCTTGTTTCGCACATAGATGCGTGATGCTGGATTATCACCGGCAATAACCACCGCCAGCCCAGGTTGCATGCCCTTTTCCGTCAAACCCGCAGCGCGGATCTTACAGTCGGCTCGAAGCTCGCGAGCAAGTGCACTCCCATCCATAATTTTGGCATTCATCGTTTCTTCGGATCGCCTTAAGCGAATATTAGACGGTCAATTATACGCCAAGGGGCAGTAAATAAGCCCCTGTAAGCGCCAGGCCGACCCGCAGTGGAACAGGAGGTGGATCGCCGATAGGCGAATGAGGGCAAAGCTATATTCAGGCATCCTATTAGGTGACCATGTGCAAACCGGCGCCATCCATGATGCCGATGTTCTCCACGATCAAGATTGACGCGCGCCCGACGAGTCTGCTTTTCTGATCTTCATTCGATAAATCAGCAACCCCACCAGAAAAGTTGGAAGGACAACCAAGGCAGCAGCCACGAGCCCAGCCGCCAGCACGTCAATTCCCTCAGTTTTTGGAAGAAAAATAGTTACGACCCAAACCGTCAGGAAAGCAGCCACCGCACCGCCGATAACCATGATCTTTTTACCACGCTCATACAGTCGCCACAATGAGCCGGAAACGCGTGTTTCATTTCGATATTCATCAAAAACTGCCAGGATGCTGTCATCGTTGGGCATAGCTTGGTAGCCCATGCTCACGGCAAGCGAGTCGTCGCCGCCCTCCGCTCTTGACATTTTTCTCAGAAATGCAACTCGTTTTTGAGCATCCTTTTTTTTCAAGCCGTCGCTGATGAGCATCGACTCAAGCGCCGCAAAGGCATGGTCGCGAGCATTAACTGGTAAATCGAGACTCTCACCCTGGCGCCACATGACACCCACCAGATAGAGCTGAATCGTCATCTGCCTGAACTGTGGCGCGAAATCATATCCTTTGTCTTTAATTTTCGGGAGTTGAGACTCCAGCACCTCGCGCGCACGCACCACGCAAACCTCAATTACAGTCGTTTCAGAGTCAGTTTTCGTGTCATTCATTGTCGTAATAACGGGACATGCCCAACCTTAACTTTGAATTTGTTAGAGGAACGCATTATATACTGGCAAAAGCTTGTTGAAGGAGGATGAATCTTCCCGCGCCTGGATGGTTGTCGATCCGGTTCCGGATAAATCCGACGCGCTATCATGCTTCCAAAAAAAGGAATTCACCAAAGAATTCAGACTGATCTACAATTAGATAAGGCGATCTATATTGAGTTCCCCAATATGCGGCAGCGATCTTTTTCCTGAACACTACGAAAAGCTTTTTGAAATATCGTAATCCGGTCAATTCTCAATTTGCGCTTGGGCGCGTATATAAAATGGGGAAGATTATGAAACATCATAAATACCTTATCGTCGGCGGTGGAATGACTGCCGATTCTGCTGTTCACGGTATTCGCAAGATCGATCAAGAAGGGGCAATCGCGATGATTTGCGAGGAGCGACATTTGCCTTATGATCGTCCACCCCTGACAAAGTCTCTCTGGAAGGGCTCGGCTTACGAATCAATCTGGCGGAATGCGCACGGGCTAAACGTTGCGATGCATCTGGCAAAAAAAGTGGTGGCCGTCGACCCATCAAAAAAAACTGCAACGGATGATGCCGGAAACGTCTATACATACGAAAAGCTTTTGCTCGCCACGGGCGGCTCGGTGCGGAGTTTTCCCGGTTTTGGTGAGAGCATAATCTACTACAGAACCGCAGATGACTACCTTAAGCTGCGGGAGTTGAGTCAGCACGGTTCAGATTTCGTTGTTATCGGAGGCGGCTTCATCGGTTCCGAAATTGCCGCCGCGCTTGCGATGAACAACAAGCGGGTGACGATGATTTTCCCGGAAAGCGGCATCGGCGCGCGTGTTTATGCGCAACCTCTCGCTGAATTCCTGAATTCATACTACCGGGAAAAAGGCGTCACCGTACTTGCGTCTGAAACGGTTAAATCCGTGAGAACTGAAGGCGCCAAAACAATTGTAACCACGGAAAACGGCACAGATATCTCCGCCGATGGCGTCGTTGCCGGACTGGGCATCTCGCCCAACACCGACTTGGCCACGCAGGCGGGACTGGCGGTAGATAACGGCATTGTCGTGGACGATCAATTGCGCACGAGCAATCCGGACATTTACGCCGCAGGCGATGTAGCGAACTTCCGCAGCGCGTTATTGGATAAGCGTATGCGCGTGGAACATGAGGATAATGCTAATGTGATGGGTGAAATGGCGGGGCGGAATATGGCAGGGCAATCGGATACCTACCATCATCAGCCTTTCTTTTATTCCGACCTGTTTGACTTGGGCTATGAAGCGGTGGGAGAACTGGACTCCCGCATGGATATCGTCGAAGATTGGGAGGAGCCTTTTCGTAAAGGCGTGATTTATTATTTACGTGATGGACTCGTGCGCGGCGTGTTGCTTTGGAACACATGGGGACAGGTCGACGCCGCTACCCGGCTAATTGCCAAAAAAGCTGTACACTCCAGCGAAACACTGATGGGCCGCATCACGGGCTAGCAGCCCGTGATGCGGCAGTCAGATACGGTTCTCCCGCTATGCCTTCGCGCCGGTATAAAAGACGCGTTTGAATTCAAGACCTCGGTTCGGTCGCGTCAGGAAATGCCGCTACTGATCCGGCGCGCGAGCAGTACAACTTACACGAGCGGTATCCAAGGTCGTCCACGGCCTGCCATTTATTATTGGTTTGGGTTGGGATCCGGGGTGGCGCCGAAATGTTGAAATCCACTACAGGTTCTCGTCCGATAGATTAGAAAAATAATTAGCACACGTTATCTTGAAAACCCTGACCCTTACCCGCCCGGACGACTGTCACCTTCATTTGCGTGACGGCGAGCAAATGCGGGCGGTCCTGCCGGATACGGCACGCCGCTTCGCCCGTGCCATTGTCATGCCCAACCTCAAGCCGCCGATAATCACAGCCGAAATGGCGCTGATATACCGCGAGCATATCCTTGCCGCTCTGCCGCCGGATATGCGCTTTGAACCACTGATGACACTTTACCTTACCGACAACACCGCACCTTCTGAAATTTTCGAAGGCAGGAGAAACGGTACAATACATGGCGTGAAATATTATCCTGCCGGCGCCACGACAAACTCCGCTGCTGGCGTTACTGACATTGCCAGATGTTACCAGACGCTCGCGGCAATGGAAGAGATAGGTATGCCGCTGCTCGTGCATGGAGAGGTGACTGATCCAGCAGTGGATGTGTTCGACAGGGAAAAATCTTTTTTGGACAGGGTATTAATGCCCCTTACGCAGCGGTTCCCGCAATTGCGGATCGTGTTCGAACACATCACCACCCAAGAGGCGGTGGAGTTCGTTACAGGCGCATGGGGCCACATTGCAGCCACAATTACCGCCCATCATATGCTGCTTAACCGCAATGCCATGTTTCAGGGCGGCATCCGGCCGCACCACTATTGTCTCCCGGTACTAAAACGCGAAACCCATCGCCAGAAACTGGTCGAAGCCGCCATCAGCGGTAACCCAAAATTCTTTCTGGGCACCGATAGCGCACCTCATCCCCGGTCTGCAAAGGAAAGCACCTGCGGCTGCGCAGGAGTCTACACGGCTCACGCGGCGATTGAACTCTATGCAGAAGCCTTCGAACAGGCGGGGGCTTTGGACAAACTGGAAGCCTTCGCCAGCTTCCATGGCGCGGATTTCTACAAACTGCCGCGCAACAAGGACAGCATTACGCTGAAGAAGGAAAGCTGGATCGTGCCGTCGCAACTGAGTTTTGGAAACGAAACATTGATCCCGCTGCGGGCGGGGGAAAGCCTGGCATGGAAATTGATCGGTTAAGATGCAGGATTTGCGTAGTCACGCCCGAGTTGTCAACCCGATTTTCTACAAATCGTCGTCGGAAGCGTGGCAATTCTTGAAACTCCCTTGATTTTGAAGCTCCCTCAGTTTTGAAACTCCCTTGAGTTGAAACCCCCTTAATTTTGAAACTTCCTTAAGCATGGCGCCCAGCGCTCTCGCCCTTCTGAAAGATATCTTCGGCTATCCCGCTTTTCGTGGGCAGCAAGCCGAGGTAATCACGCATATTACCGGAGGCGGGGATTGCCTCGTATTGATGCCGACCGGAGGCGGAAAATCGTTGTGCTATCAGATTCCGGCTTTATTGCGCGAGGGTGTCGCGATAGTAGTTTCGCCGCTGATTGCGCTTATGCAGAACCAGGTAGCGGCGCTGCATGAAGTTGGAGTGCGCGCTGCGTTTCTCAATTCCTCTCTGCCACAGACGGAAGCGGCCATGGTCGAGCGGGGCATACTCGCGGGCATATACGATCTGGTGTATGTGGCGCCAGAGAGGTTGTTGACCCCGCGCTTTCTCGATCTTCTGGCGCGCACGCCGCTTTCTCTGTTCGCCATCGATGAGGCGCACTGCGTGTCCCAATGGGGGCATGATTTCCGTCCGGAATACATCAAGCTTTCGATCCTGCATGAGCAATTTCCCAACCTGCCGCGCGTGGCCCTGACAGCCACTGCGGACAGCGTGACGCGCGAGGAAATCATATGGCGTCTTGGCCTCAATGGCGCGAAAACTTTTATTTCGAGTTTTGACCGCCCCAACATTCGTTATCAGATCGTCGATAAAACAAACGGCAGGGCGCAGCTAATCGCTTTTATCCGTGCTGAACACGATGGCGATGCCGGTATCGTCTATTGCCTGTCGCGCAGGAAAGTCGAGGAAACAGCTGCATGGCTGGTCGAAAAGGGTATACGCGCCCTTCCGTACCATGCCGGCATGAATGCACTGGACCGCAGCCGCAACCAGGAAGAATTCCTGCGCGAAGAGGGCATTATAATGGTCGCTACTATCGCATTTGGGATGGGCATAGACAAGCCGGACGTGCGCTTCGTGGCTCATCTCGATCTGCCTAAAAGCGTGGAAGCCTATTATCAGGAAACCGGCCGAGCCGGGCGCGACGGTCAAGCCGCCAGCGCATGGATGGCTTATGGCTTGGGCGACGTGGTACAGCAGCGGCGGATGATAGAGGATTCTCCAGCGGAAGCTCAATTCAAACGCACCGCATCAGCCAAGCTCGATGCGCTGCTGGCGCTGTGCGAGGCCACCACCTGCCGCCGTTTGCGCCTGCTCGAGTATTTTGGCGAATCGTCCGCCGATGCCGCGTGCGGCAATTGCGATGTCTGCCTCGATCCTCCACAAGTGTGGGACGGCACGGTGGCCGCACAGAAGGCGCTGTCGTGTGCATTTCGCACCGGTCAGCGCTTTGGCGCCGGGCATCTGATTGACGTGCTGCGCGGCAACGATACCGCACGTGTGAGGCAATGGGCTCACGACAAGGTCAGCACCTTCGGTATTGGCAAGGAATTGGATGAAAAAGCATGGCGAGCAATATTCCGCCAACTGGCGGCGCTCGGCTTGCTCACCGCAGACAGTGAAGGTCATGGTTCGCTGTGTCTTGCCGCAGCCAGCCGTGCAGTACTGACTGGAAATCACACAGTTCGTCTGCGCATGCAGCCAGAGAGAAAGAAGGCTACGGCCAAGACTAAGGCGGCGCGTAAAGATAAATCCGCCGCGCTTGACCTCCCGGCTCGTGCACTATGGGCGCGCTTGCGCGCATGGCGCACGGAAGCTGCAAAGATGCACGGCGTTCCCGCTTATGTCGTGTTTCACGATACAACACTGGCAGAACTGGTGCGCCTGCATCCAAAGACGGAAAATGAACTGCGCGAAGTGCCCGGTATCGGCGCAAGAAAACTGGAGAGTTACGGCGACGATCTGCTTATGATTCTTCGAAGTTGAAAAAAACACGATAAGAGCATCGCACCGGGGTTGAGATAGTGATCTGACTGGGGATGGTGCGTTTTATCTCCTGTCCTGCCTCGTACCCGGTTGGTAATGTCTTGGGTATATCTGGAAAATACCTGTTTTCTATTATTTCATCCGCCAATCATTCACCGGTCTAAATGCCCCGGGTTTGCAAATGCTTACCGTGCTGCCGCGCCACCTGACGTATCGAAATAGTCCACGCCAGATACAACCACCATTCCTCATACTGGAAAACACCGTTAAGAAATGTGAGTACCATTTAGATATCCGCGCGGGTTGTGCGGATTGAAGGGCTTGAACCGCTCGGCTATCGCACGGTAGAGCCTATACCGCCTCACTTGCGAGTGAGGCGCCATGTGCACCAGGCCCTCACAGCTCATCGTCCCCAGAGGCGGGAACACCGGTAAGTGTTCCCGCTGGTTTTCTGCCTAACGTTTTTCTGGCTCCTTTTCTATTCCTACCAGGATCCGATAATCGAATCTGGGCAGTTGCCTCAATTTTTCCTTTGTTGCGCCTGGAAGAATCGCTTTCGGGACAATCTGTGAGAACCTGTGCGCAGGGACGGCTACCTTGTAATCACCGTAGCCAAGAAAGCCGCCAAGGTTCACGATGGTAAAAACCAGATGCCCATCTTTGGTCACGATAAAATCATCGATATCCCCGACCTTTTCCTTGTTCTCGTTATAGACATTCTCGCCCTTGAGTTTCGAGACCTGCCATCCCAGATTAATGAGCTCACTCTCCTCCGAGGTAGGGCCCAAGTCCTTGTCTGCCTTGGGATCCGCAGCGATGGCCGTAGCGGCAAGGGACAAGCTGCAAATTGTGACTACAATCATTTTAGTGAGATTCATACCTTTTCCTCCTTCTAGTAATGTGATCAAACGCACCGGTTTTAGGTGCGCCAACTTATTAGCATCCGGCCTTGCCGTTGGCAGGACCGGTGCCAGGCAACCCCTGCCTTAACCTCAACAGGAGATTTCATGGGGCAGCTCATGAGGTTTGAATCTCATGCTGCCCCCATTTTTTTGCCCGCCAGGCGAGCATCAGCCACCAGTTGCTGTCGACTTTTCTGCTTTGAAAGGCGGCGGCGCGGAAACGGTGCTACCGATTAACGCATAGGCGGCAAAAATGACAAGCAGCCACAACAGCGTGATTCCAAGCCAACAAGTGCCAAGTCTTTGAAAGCAATTCGTTCATGATGTCACCCAAGTTCAGTTGTCATCGAGCCCTTCGTGCTTGGGTTTAGTTCGCCATTGACATGAAATCTCTATGAATACTCTAGGTTGTTAGCGAGGATACAAACGTGAATTGTGGGTGGCTGTGCGGAAAGACACATAAGGTAGTGCACAAGTATAAGGAAGCGCATAGCAGAGAGCTAAGCTTCACTACTCTTGCCACTACCTTTATCCGGGCTAGCCTCAAATTGAAGCGCGGCAATTGTTTTCTGTCAGTTTGGGGGCCTATGTCCATTTAAGCGTTGCTGTGAATGACGTTACCAGACCACGACCCGCACCCTTTTTGCCTACACCGGAGAAGAACAGTTTTGCGTTCGGCATCGAACGGACCTGAGGACCCCGATGGCACTATAAACGGCCTTGAACCAGAAAAAATCCGGCTGCAACGAAAGCAGTATCTCGCGCACAGTTAAGGCAACATTGACTGGGAGCAACTTGCATAGCAGGGTTTTTTAACTGAGTCCGCTGGCCCGTGATGCAGACAGGAGACATTCATGAGTAATTTTATTGTCGTTATCTTTCCGACGGAGACACAGGCAGACGAGGGCGGGAAAGCGCTCAGGGAACTTCAGGATGAAGGAAAGCTTACGATCCATGGGATGGCCATCATCACCAAGCGTGCAGACGGCAAGGTCTCTATGAAGGATGAAGCGGGCGAAGCGCCTCTTGGGACGGCAGTAGGTACAATCGTGGGTAGCTTGATGGGTCTGTTGGGAGGACCAGTGGGGCTTGCCGCAGGCGCGGTTGCAGGTGCTTTTTTGGGATACGCGGTCGATGCCTTCAATTATGGGGTGGGCATGGAGTTTGTTGATGAGGTATCGCGGAATTTAACGCCCGGAAAGAGCGCTCTGGTCGCCGAGGTTGACGAGTTCTGGACCTTGGGGCTTGACCTGAGGATGGAAGCACTAGGCGGAATCGTAGTTCGCCAGTGGCGCCTGGACGTTGAACGTGATCTGATTGAAAATGAAATCCAGGCGCGCAATGCCGAGCTTTTTCAGCTCAAGGCGGAGTACGCACAAGCCGAGGATGAGCATAAGGCCCGGCTGGAAATCAAGATCAAGACTGCCGAGGCCAAATTGAAAACCGCCCTGGAACGCGAAAAGGCCAAGGTGGAAGCGTTAAAACAGCAAGCAGACACGAAGATCAAGGCCCTCCAGAAGCAGGCTGCGGCGGCAACTCTGGAAACTAAAACCAAAATTGAGCAACGGATCGTGGAAATTCAAGCCGAATCCGAAAAGCTTGCAAAACAGCAGGCGACCTAAATGCATAGATTCAGAACAGGTTCATCCTGGGCGATTGAAACGATCGCAATAGTGGTATCAACCTTGATAAAACAGAAGTTCAATCAATGAGGAGGTGTTATGGCAAGTGAAAATAGAACGAGTGAGAAACCGAAATATCCTACGAGTTTCAGTCTGTTTTATCCTGTCGGCTATCTGGTCGTCGGATTTCAAAGCAGGGAAGACGCTCTACGGGTACAGCAGGACCTAATGACGGGAGGGTATGAACCCGACGACTGCACATTTTTCTCCTGCAGGGAAGTAACGGAAGCTGCAAACAAAAATCTTGACCAGGGGAACTTTCTGCCTCATCTGGGCGGCGTCGATAAAGTCATCGAAAAACATCTGGAAGCAGCAAAAGAGGGAAGTTCCTTTCTTGTGATCTATGCGCCGGATAAAGTCACTTCAGATCGCGCCATGAACGTTATCCGCCGTGTGCCGTTTGAGTTTGCACACCGCTACCACCGGCTCGTAATCGAAGAACTCAAGTAAACCATCCTCTGGATGCCGCTAGCAGCGTAGCGGCATCCGATTCGCTGCAGACGGTAAATCAGCGCAAAGCCGTGCCCCAGTAATGGTCGTTTAGGATAATGTTTTAAGATGGCCGTAATAAGGAGCTACACCAAGGCTGGGGCCACGCTTCTTTGCCCAATAGACCTTGGACTCCGGAAAACCGACCAATGGTTCTTCATGCAGATAAGGTGCTGTTAATTTACTCTCAGTGTTGTACATAGCGTTTCCGATGCGCTCAATTGTCCCGTCCGAGTTCCGAATATAGGGAACAAGCTTGCTCATGCAGAATCTCCAAAGAAAAATGTTTTTGATGCAAGCGGACGCGGCGCGATCATTGATGCAATGTCTGGCTGACGCACAGTGTTTCCCTCGGCAGCACCGTTTCACAGGCACAGGCGCGCTATGAAGTGTTTGCGGCAGTCGGTATCCAAGGGCTGCGGACTGGGTTAGAACGCCCTTGGCACTACTACCGGGGGCACATCAGGATTGGCTTACAGGGTATGGGCGAAATTTAATGGGTCCAAAACCGACGAAATCGCATTCCAACTGACTTATTAGCTAAAGATCGACCGTTCGGCCGATATCCCCCATTCAGTTTTTTAGCGAAGGCTCGAATCGTAGAATTATTGACACGGCGTCCAGGTCGCCAGCCACGTTTCAAAATCATCTATCATCATGGGCCGTGCATATAGATAGCCTTGGCTTTCATCGCATTCGATGCTTTGAAGAAAATCAGCCTGCGCTTCCGTCTCGACACCTTCGGCAATCACGCGCAAGCCGAGGCTGCGCCCCATGGCCACAATAGCGCCGACAATAGCCCTAGCATCGGCATCCTCCGGGAGGTCACGAATGAAAGATTGATCTATTTTCAGCCGGTCAACAGTAAACTGCCGCAAGTAGGATAGGCTGCAATAGCCGGTACCGAAGTCGTCAATGGCCACTTTTATTCCGTGGGCGTCCAGGATACCCATTTTCTGAACGACCGATTCCACTCCTTGCATCACTACGCTCTCAGTTACCTCGAGCTGCAGGCGTTCTGGTGAAAGGCCGGTATCTACAAGCACGCGCAGTACAACATCGGTAAAATCCTCCTGGCGAAATTGCACGGCTGAGACATTTACCGAGACGCCAAAATCGAACCCGCGCTCACCCCACTGGCGGGCCCGCGTGCAGGATTCTCGCAGCACACGTTCCCCAAGGGACAGAATCAAGCCAGTGTCCTCTGCCAGAGGAATGAAAATAGCGGGAGAAACCAATCCCCGGCTCGGATGCCGCCAGCGCGTAAATGCTTCCACGCCGATAACACGACCGGTTGCAAGCTCTATCTGCGGCTGGTACACCGAATAGATTTCATTCTGCTCAACAGCACGACGCAGGTCGCGTTCAAGGCTGAGCCGTTCGGTAGCCCGGGATGTCGACTCTTCAGAGTAGAATCGATACAGATTCCGTCCAGCCTCTTTGGCGGAATACATCGAGGCGTCGGCGTTACGCAACAAGCTGCTCGCTTCCTTACCATGATCCGGATAAATACTGATCCCGATGCTGGCGGTCAATACCAGCTCATGCAGCTCTATTATGTAAGGTTGAGACACCGCTTCAATAAGCTTCCCGGCGACACGTGCCGCATCCTCTGGCGCCTCGATCTGGCTGAGCAAGACAATAAACTCGTCACCTCCCATCCGGCTGACCGTATCGGTAAGGCGCACGACGGAGTGCATGCGCTCGGCGACAATTTTAAGCAGCTTATCGCCAATTTCATGGCCGAGGGAATCGTTGACCAGCTTGAAACGATCCAGGTCTATGAATAGCAACGCAAGCCGAAAGGAATACCGCTCAGCATTACCGATGGCCACTCTCATGCGGTCCGCAAACAACGTGCGGTTGGGAAGGCCGGTGAGCGGGTCGTAATGGGCGAGATACCGGATGCGCTCTTGCGATTCCTTGCTCTGCGTGATATCGCGAGCAACCTTGGAGGCGCCGATAATTTTGCCGGTAACGTCTTTTACTGGCGATACCGTTACGGAGACATTGATCGGCTTCTCGCCTTTCGCCCACCGCACCGTCTCAAAATGATCTGCGAGTTTTCCGCTCTTGATAAGGCTCATGATTTTGATTTCTTCTCCCACGCGGTCGGGTGGAATCAATTTAGATATCGAGCAACCTATGATTTCGCTCGCATGGTATCCAAAAATACGTTCCGCGCCGGCATTCCAGCTGGTAATGATGCCGTTGAGATCTTTGACAACGATCGCATCGTTTGAGGATTCCACGATTGCGGCCAACTGTGCCTTATAAGAGTCGGCCTGGCGGCGTTCCGTGATGTCTCTGAAGCTCCAGACGCGGCCGATCTCGCGTCCTTCCACAAACTGGACCTTCGTATATCGCTCAAACAACCGGCCATTATGAAACTGGAGCACGTCAAAACTTTCCTGCGGCCGTGTCTTATAAATTTCGTCAGTTGATAGCACGAACTGCTCGGGATCCTTTAAATAACGGCAACAATATTGGATGAGTGCTTGATGCCGTACAGTTTTCATGAGTTCACGAGGGATAGGCCACATATCCAGGTAAAGCTGGTTATAGCAAAGCACCTCGCCGCTCTCATCTGTAACGAGGAGTCCGTCGGCAGTAGACTCTATGGTGGCTCGCAACAGGGAAAGAGAACGGTCACGTTCCGCCATCGTTTTCGCCAACGTTTTTTTTATCTGATCAAGCTCATGCTCCGCGCGCTTCCGTTTTCGTGCTTCAAGGATTGCCCGAGAAGACCGTACGGCTGCGGAGTACAACAATATTTCTTCCTTTCTTTTATTCATATCGTAAATTTCAGCCGTAGAGCCCCTACGCCTGCATCATCCATTTCTGACGCGGAAGACCTAACCGAGGTGATATATGAACTACCGTTTTCGGAAAAATCGGCGTACATAAGATGATCCCAAGCCAAGCCTTGTTTTCTCTGCTATGGATATGCATGCGATGTTTATATAATGGCACGTACGGTAAACGAGGACATGCGAACCGCTTGAGGAAGATATTTTCACTCCGTCTGCAAGCGGTCCTCTGCAATCATTTCATAGAGAGATGAACAAGAGGCGCAGCATGACAGACCTGGACCTGCATATTATATTAAGATATATCTCTACTTTATTACTTGAAGCTGGGAACCGTTAAAACGCTGGTTCCTCGCCTATCCGATTGTTATGACCGTTTATCAGACTCTCGGCGTGCGCCTACGACTTGCCGCATTGTTTGCCATAAGGAGTCGTGTCACCGTTCCGTTGCTCCCCGATTATGTTTGCTCGAACCTCCGCAGCTTGCCTGGTTGCTGCTTTCGCCTTCCCGGGATGCCCGGCTCCGGAAAGAGCCAAGGCATAATCGTCAAGTACGTTGGCGTAGAAGACGGGCGCGGTTTTTGCGGTGATGGCGGAGTCAAGCTCAGCTAGAGCGCGTTCAAAGTAAGACAAAGCTTCAGGAAATTTTTGTTGGGCCAGGTTAAGCCGGGCCAACTCTGCTAGCGAAAGATAGAAAACGCCGCTATTTTTCTTATCAAGGTTGTGAGCAAGAGTGAGCTCGTGCTCTGTTTCCGTAAAAAAGCATGTAACGCCGAGAGATCGTCCATATTCGTAGTGGAGAACGGCTCTGTAGCGGGGGCTTGTTTGAGCGAGATTTTTGTCAGCGAATGTTTGGGCATAAATGCGCCGTGCTGCATCCCAATCTCCCTGATCCTCGGCAGCAGCACCTTTTTGCATGCTTTCTCCTGCTGATCCTTCAGTGATGGAGACACAACCCGTCAAGCTGAGGAGAATCATCACACCTGGAATCAATCGCTTCATATCGCTTGCCTTATATAACCAAAACCGCATAAACATTCATATGTCTCACGAATGAATGCCGCCTTGGATGAGTTAAAAGTAGTTTCCCCCTATCCACAAAATATAGGTACCAAGAGGTCTTAATAGGGTTGTGAAGCAGGAATGCAAGACATCCGTTTTAACGGCTTATTTTCCCTGTCATGCCTGCAATCATGTCCCTATTTTCCCTGTCATGCCTGCGATCATGTCAATTAATGCCCGTAATTCGAAGGGCTTGGAGAGATGCTTTTGAAAACCGGCGTTGATCGCTCTTATTTTATCTTCCGCGCGATTGAACGCGGTAAGGGCAACTGCAGGGGTTTGGCCGCCGGTATGCGCAGGCAGATTCCTTACTTCGCGTATAAATTGGTAGCCATCCACCTTGGGCATGCCGATGTCACTGACTATGACATCCGGCCTGTGTATTTGTACCTGTTCCAATCCGTCGGCAGCGTTGCCGGCCGCAATCACGCAGGCGTGGTTAAGAATCAGTATGAGCTTGGTAAACTCCAGAGCATCCGGTTCGTCATCCACGATCAGTATTTTCAATCCGAAAAGCGTAGGACCGTTGCTATCCATTCATAACCTTTTTTGTGAGGTGATGCCGATTCTATTCCGGTCAACACATGCCGAGTAAACGCACGCAATAGGCTATTAAACCCACTTGTATATTTGCATTTAATCCCGGATGCCACCGTGCGTTTAGTCACATAGTGATGCTTTTCATGAAAAATGGGCCAGAACGAAAGCATTTTCCAGCTTTTCTGCCAACACTTGACGCGGGTTTCGACCACTATCTCGTGAAACCGTCGATATGGAAGAGCTTACCGCGCTGCTGAATGTACTTATTGAAGTGTTGGCCGGACGTGGTGTTTCTGGCAGCAGCAATTAGGACGCGCGGTTTGCAAAATAGCGGGTGGGACGCGATACGTACCTGTTCCATAGATCATGGGCTGGTAATAATCTTGAATCCGGCAGTTGACCGCTCATTTGTCATCTAAGCGCATATAACCGAAAATGATTTTTCCTACCCCTGAGCTTCACCTTTGTGGTGGGCTCGCTATCCCAGCGACGTTGCCGCCATCATAAGCACCGCAAGCGCCATCACAGCTGTCGCAAGCCAACCGAGTATCCGAAGCCGAGACGTGACTATAAACTTCCCCATTATTTCCGGTTTCGCCGCCATTGACATCATTATTACCATGATGGGCACAGCAATAACGCCGTTGATTACCGCGCTCCAGAACAGTGCCTTGATTGGATCGATGGAAGTAAAGTTGAGCATCACGCCTAAAAGGGTCGCGACGATCAGGATCATATAAAAACCCCTGGCCTCCAGGAGCCTGCGGCCCAAGCCAATACGCCATCTGAAGGATTCCGCCACGGCATAGGCGGCCGAGCCTGCGAGAACTGGCACGGCAAGCAACCCGGTGCCTACTATGCCTGCCGAAAATAGCAGAAACGCATATTCCCCCGCTATCGGGCGTAACGCCTCGGCCGCCTGTGCAGATGTCTGGATATCCCTGACGCCGTGTTGGTGCAAGGTAACCGCTGCCGTCAGCATAATGAAAAACGCGATAAGATTGGAAAATCCCATCCCGATGTAAGTATCCACCTTGATACGCTGAAGGTGATGGCGCGCCTGCTCCGGTGCGTCCTTAAGCGGTTTCTCACCCTTTGAGGCCCGCTGTTCCTCAACTTCCTGCGAAGCTTGCCAGAAAAATAGATAGGGACTGATGGTAGTGCCGAACACAGCAACAACGGCCACCACATAATCGGTTTCGAAAGAGACGGACGGAATGATTATGCTGTGAAAGACGTCACCCCATGGAACCTCGACGGCGAAAACCGTGGCGACGTAAGCAAAAAGCGACAGCGTCAACAATTTCAATATTGGCGCATATCTCGGAAACGGTATGAAAACCTGAAGCACAAGGGACACCACGGCGCAAGCCACCCCATACAGATGCGCCGGGCCACCGATCAGGAGCTTGAGCGCTGCAGCCATTGCGCCGATATCGGCAGCAATGTTGATTGTGTTTGCGATCACAAGCAAGCAGATGAGGCCGTGCAGGATCCAAGGAGAATAATGCTCGCGAATATTGGCTGCGAGACCATTACCGGTAACCCGTCCAATTCGGGCGCTGACAATCTGGATGCCCACCATGAGAGGAAAAGTCAGAAATGTCGTCCACAGCATCGAATAGCCGAATCCGGCTCCCACTTGGGAGTAGGTAGCAATTCCACTGGGATCATCATCCGCTGCGCCGGTGATAAGCCCGGGGCCCAGCTTTTTCCAGACTGGACCGCTATGTAAAACGGAAGCCTCTTCCTCCTTCATGCAGGTTCTCTCGAAGTCGCCGGACCTCTATCGCTTGCGTATGCCTGACAACGAATGGCTGCGCCACCGCCAAGCTTGAACTTCGAAGAATGGATCTTTATTTGAAAAAGAAAAAGCTCGCCTTTTCGGTACGTTCCCGCCTGAACCACCTGATCAGGCGTGGACATTACCAGTGCCTCTTTGCAAGGTTCCAGCGATACAGCAGGCGGGCGAACAAATTGTATGCCAACTGCGTAAGTTGCCTGAATACCGGTAAACGCAACAATGCTGCCAACCAGCGCTGACCCGGCGTCTGTGACCACAGACGAGCGAATGCATCGGCGCCTACGCTGAGCTGACCATCCGCACTCCTGACATGAAGCCGCTCCCGCACCTGCTCCAGCGGCGTCCCTATCTCATCTACCGCTTCCGGATGAGCATGTACGTCGACCCACTCGATATCTTTGATACCGGACGCTTCCATGCGCTTGCGTTGATCCTTGATTCCCGCGTTGCAAACGGGACATGCGCTGTTGTAGTAGACCTTGCTGGACATCTTCCTTGACACCCTCTATTTCAAACGAAATAGGAAAAGAGTACCTTAAACGCAAGGGTTATCGCTCACTCACAGCGGTACACAACCCCCAGGACCGTGGTATTTGATGTGCCTTTACTTCCCCATGCATTGGTATTACTGGAGTCTTGCACCCAAACGTAGTTTCCGCCCATTTTAGATGCCTTGTTGCGCAGGTCGTTCCGGGCGCCGATAAGCAGATTTTTGTTTGATGTATAGTCGCCGGTAAACCAATTGCCCTGAGAGCCGACGACGTCGCCGAGCGGTTTGCAATTGCCTGCTGGTTTTTCGGTCAGAAGCTCCACGGACCTTCCTTCCGGCGTCGTTGAAATCGCTGAACAGCCGACAAGAAAAAGAACTGATACCGCAGCACCTCTTTTCATGATCATCTTTTTCTCTCCTATGATGTTTTTGGTCTTTTGATTATCGTTCGCTGAAACATGGAGCCGGTCATCAGGCAGTTGTAGAAAAGATTTCAGGATTCCCGCTTGCGCCCTGTTTGGAACCGGCTCATAAACAATTTTTAAAAAAAGATTGCATGTTTTAAGCGTAGTACAAATTCAACGAGTAACGGCCATCAAGAGGAAACTGATCGTGAGAGATCGATTGTAAGAGATGTAATCCACACTTACACCGATTATGCATGTTTCGGCCCAAACATGATAATGCCCATGCCCGCAAGCGCCACCAGAGAGCCTGCCACGTCCCACACCGTTGGCCTGATACCATCGACAGCCCAGAGCCAGAGAATCGCGACGAAAATGTAAACACCCCCATACGCGGCGTAGGTGCGGCCTGCGGCTGTAGGGTGAAGAGTGAGCAGCCACGCGAATAACGCGAGGCTCGCAGCAGCGGGTATCAGCAGCCAGGCGCTCTGGCCCTGATTGAGCCAGAGATAAGGCAGGTAGCAGCCTATAATTTCGGCAACAGCCGTAGCCAGGAAAAGAAAAAGAATTTTTAGCTCAAACATATCAGCACCTCAACAGTTCCGTCTGAGCGATACCTTATGCAAATAAAGTGCATGCGGTATCGCGGTGCAACGCCTAATTCGAAGCGCAGTTTGCCATTTTTCCTTTACTCCTCTTTTGCTTTCGCTTCTTGAACGGAGCGCTTTCCTACGGCCTTGAAGAGTTCAGGTATTGCAATCGTATTCGACATGTTTGCGACAAAATCCGGGATCAGCCCACCGGGATTCGTCAGCAGCGTGTAGGTCAGCCTTGTGCGCGTGCCGCCATCAAGCGGCGCCGCAAGCCATGAGCCTTCGTTAAGCTTGATACGCACGACCCCCTCGACCTCGGGTTGCATCTCGGGGATTGCCTTCCACTCGATCTTGAATACGCCGGTGTTCGAGGCCGAGCCGCGCACCATCCTGACCCTGAGCAGATAGTCACGCTCACTTACGAAGGGCGGTGCTACGCGCGCGTAAGTGATGACCTCGCCATTGCTCTCGCGCCCGAGTACGCGTGATTCTTTTACATAAGGCATGAAATCGGGGTAATGCTCGAAGTCACTGAGAACATCAAAAATAATCTCCGGTCGGGCAACCACCTCGGTGGTTGCCACGATTCTACGTCCCTCATCCACGTCCTTTATAAAAATGGTAAGTTCGCTGGTGTGATAAGCCTCCGTCCAGTCCGGCCCTGGGCTCTTCACGTCGAACGCCTGCGCTGGTGTGGCAGCGAATACGGCAGCGGCAGCGAAAGCAACAATGCGGCGCATAAGACTCCCGATAAATATTTGAAATACGTGGGTACCGGCTTCGTCATCGTATAAAAAGTACTTCTATTCGGCATCCGGTCAGTCTTTGGTCAGGCGAATACTACGGAACCAGCCGCCCGCCAGCACCGGCACATCCGCTTCCATTTTCAATTCCGGAACGCCTTCTAGCACCTCTTCAAATATAACATCGAGCCGTGTAACAATATGCTGCGACAGCAGATTCAGCGCTCTTCTCAACCACGCGGTCTCGCCCGGCTTGAGAAATTTGTCAAGTATCAGCACGTGGCCGCCCGGCTTCAGCACGCGCGCGGTCTCTTTCAAACAGGAACGCGCATCGGGAACGATCGCCAGAATGAGATGCAGCACCACATAGTCGAAGGAAGCGCCGGCAAACGGAAGAGCCATGCTGTCGCCACGAACGAGATTCAAATGCAGGTTGCCGATCCGGGGTTTGGCGCGTTCCAGCATAGCGGCGGTAAGATCCAGACCGGTATAAGTATGGCCCGGGGGAAGATAGGGCAAGTCGAGGCCCGTTCCAATACCGCTGATCAGGATGTTGAGGCCACCTTGCCGGGGCTGTTGCGGTAGTTGTGCAAGACTTGCTGCACGCAGGCCCGTGCCTGCAGCCGCCAGAAAAGCGTCGTAAAGCGGGGCGATAATCGTGTAGGAATGGCGCAAGGACATGAGAAATTTTTTTCCTAGCTTCGATTCCGCTTCCCTGCCGTAACAGGCTTGGCCGGTTTATCGGACCACGCAGGTCTCTGTGGCAAGATAGGCTGGGTGCGATAGGCCCAAGTAATCATGATTATTCCCGCAACAACCATCGGCAGCGATAGCCATTGACCCATGCTGATACCGAGCGTCATTACCCCCATGAAGCCATCCTCCGGTTCGCGGAAAAATTCGGCGACCGAACGAAATACGCCATAGCCGATAAGAAACATGCCGGAGACGGCTGCGACCGGCCTCGGGTTCGCCGAATAAATCCATATCAGCGCAAAAAAAGCCAACCCCTCCAATGCAAATTCGTAGAGCTGCGAAGGATGACGCGGGAGGTTATCCACGTTGGGGAAAATCATGCCCCAGGAGACATCGGTCGGGCGCCCCCACAACTCGGCGTTTATGAAATTACCGATCCGGCCGGCGCCCAGGCCCAGCGGTACAAGCGGCGCAATGAAATCCGTTACGGCCAGCCACGGCAACTTATATTTTCGGGCCAGCAGCGCCATTGCGGATATTACGCCAAGAAAGCCACCGTGAAAGGACATTCCGCCCTGCCAAACCGCAAGGATCTCCAGCGGATGCTGTAGATAATAGCCGAATTGGTAAAATAATACGTGACCCAGGCGACCGCCCAATATCACGCCCAACACGCCATAAAACAGCATGTCGTCAAGCATGGCGCGCGTAAATACGCCTTGAGGGTTATGTTTGATGCGATAGCGCCCCAGCAGGATGAACGACGCGAATCCGATGAGATACATAAGTCCATACCATCGAATGGCGAGTGGCCCGAGATGGATGGCGATAGGGTCAAACTGCGGGTGAACGAGCATGGGCTTCCGCTTTTTTGAGGTAAAATACTGTTGATTTGGCGAGAGGACAATATAGCCGCTTCAGCCGCGATAGCGGCGAAGGCCGGTATCCAAAGCGTACCATATAAAATTTATTTGCTGGCTGTATGGATCCGGGCTAAGCCAGAATCACGAAACTCGCGTTTCTCTCCGGGCAATGATTATACATACGGCCAATAGCTATTAACCGCAGAGGATATATAAAAAGAACACGCTTCTTTTTATCCCAGATAATCCATTAGGACGCGAGATGATGGCGAGGCAGGTTGCGAGACAGTTTTGCCGGTTGAGAGAAGTCCATAGCTTGGTCTATGGACGCCGAGCAAGCGGCGAAAATGGCCGCAAACTGACCGCCAGCGCTCGCGTAGGCTCGCAGAACCGCCTAATGAATTACCTAATGAATTATCTGGGTTATTCACTGATCAAGGTTAAATCACTTCCTTAATGTTCCCCCGCGACTCAGGGGCTTTTCAAAGTTTATCAATATTCTCAAGGAGTATTTATGCCAGACAATCAACGCAGCCGCGCGATAACCCAGGGGGCGCAGCGTTCTCCCAACCGCGCCATGCTGCGTGCGGTCGGCTTCGGCGATAAAGATTTCGACAAACCTATCGTCGGCGTGGCTAACGGTTTTTCCACCATTACCCCCTGCAACAAAGGGTTGAATGCGTTAGCCCTTAATGCCGAGCGTGCGTTGAAAGAAGCGGGCGCGATGCCGCAAATGTTCGGCACGATCACGGTATCCGATGGCATCTCCATGGGCACGGAAGGAATGAAGTACTCGCTGGTGTCTCGCGAAGTGATTGCGGACTCGATCGAGACTGCGGTGCAGGCGGAAAGCATGGATGGAGTAATTGCAATCGGGGGTTGCGACAAGAACATGCCGGGAGCGATGATTGCAATGGCGCGAATGAACGTTCCCGCCATTTTCGTGTACGGCGGCACCATCAAGCCCGGCCATTACAACGGGAGAGATCTCACCATTGTGAGCGCTTTCGAAGCTGTCGGGCAGTTTACGGCGCACAAGATAGACGAGAAAGAATTGCTCGAAGTGGAGCGCCGCGCCTGCCCCGGCGCCGGTTCGTGCGGCGGTATGTTTACCGCCAATACCATGTCGTCGGCCTTCGAAGCAATGGGAATGAGCCTGCCTTACTCTTCCACCATGGCGGCGGAGGATGACGAAAAGTACGTGAGTGCCGCGCGCTCCGCGGAAGTTTTGGTTGATGCCATCAGGAAGCAGATCCGCCCGCGCGACATCATCACGAGAAAATCGATAGAAAATGCCATTGCCGTGATTATGGCGGTGGGTGGCTCAACCAATGCGGTGCTGCATTTTCTGGCCATTGCCCACGCTGCGGAAGTGACGCTGACCATCGACGATTTTGAACGCATGCGCGGCAAGGTGCCGGTGTTTTGCGATCTGAAGCCCTCGGGGCGGTATGTGGCCACCGACCTCCATAAAGCGGGAGGTGTTCCCCAAGTAATGAAAATGTTGCTTGAACACGGCCTGTTGCATGGCGATTGCGTGACCATAAGTGGCGAGACCGTGGCGGAAGTATTAAAGAATATCCCGTCGACGCCGCGCAAGGATCAGGATGTAATCCGGCAATGGGAAAATCCCATGTATGCTCAGGGCCACCTCGCCATACTCAAGGGTAACCTCGCTCCTGAAGGCTGTGTAGCCAAAATCACCGGGGTGAAAACACCAAGAATTACCGGCCCGGCACGGGTATTCGAATCCGAAGAAACCTGTATGGCGGCCATTCTTGCACGGCAGATCCAACCCGGCGACGTCGTCGTGATACGCTACGAAGGTCCCAAGGGAGGTCCTGGAATGCGCGAAATGCTTTCCCCTACCTCCGCCCTTATTGGAGAAGGTTTAGGAGATTCGGTCGGACTCATCACCGATGGCCGCTTTTCTGGGGGAACCTACGGGATGGTGGTGGGCCACGTGGCACCCGAAGCTTTCGTAGGCGGCACTATCGCGCTGGTGCATGAAGGCGATTCCATTACCATCGACGCCGAACAGCGCCTGCTGCAACTCAACGTCTCGGGAGAAGAGCTGTCACGACGCCGCGCCGAATGGAAGCCGCCGCATCCGCGTTATACGCGAGGCGTCCTTGCAAAATATGCGAAATCGGTTTCGAGCGCCAGCCGGGGGGCAATAACGGATTAATCGCAAGCTTCCCCGCGTGGTCCAATTATCCTAAATCCGGTAGTTGGACGGAGGGAAGTGTATGGTTTTTGGGGTGCAGGGCAAGGCGCGACTACGCGGAATGCGACCGCGCAGGGCAGAGCGGTGCCTTCCGCAGGAAGGTGCGACCCCGAAGCGGGACGCGGGCGCCCCCGTGCGTGTGGAACGCGATCGCGGCATCCCCTGCGCTGCCCGATCCCCGCTTCGCGGGGCCCCTCGGGCGACGCTTCGGGGCGCCGTTCCATTCCAAGAAGTTGCAACGCAGCCATGTGCCCCAAAAACTGTGCAATTTCCCCCGTAGCGCCCTCACCCGGAAGGTGAGCGTCAAATAATATGAAATGTTGTTATTAATCATAACACTGATCTATTAAATGAGCGGTCAACTACCGGATTTAGGATTATCATGCCCAACCATCTCTCCGGTGAAACCAGTCCTTATCTGCTTCAACATGTAAACAACCCTGTGGACTGGTATCCCTGGGGGGAGGAAGCGCTGGCACTCGCTCGTGCGCAAAATAGGCCGATACTGCTTTCAATCGGCTATTCGGCTTGTCATTGGTGCCACGTCATGGCGCATGAATGTTTCGAAGACGCCCCGGTTGCCGCAGTGATGAACCGGCATTTCGTGAATATCAAGGTAGATCGCGAAGAACGTCCCGATATCGACCAGATTTATCAGAGGGCCCTTTATATGCTGACCCGGCGTAACGGCGGATGGCCCCTGACACTGTTTCTGACGCCGGATCAAAAGCCCTTCTTCGGCGGCACATATTTTCCTAAGACACCTCGGCATGGTCTGCCGGGATTTCTCGATTTGTTGCCGCGCGTGGCAGAGACATATCATGTTAGAGGCGTGGAGATCGAGCGGCAGGGCGAATCGCTGCTGAAATCGCTTGCCAACATGCTTCCGTCAAGGCGCCTGGATGCGCCGGTATTTTCGGAGCAGCCGCTTGACCAGGCGCTGGCGGAGCTGGAAAACCGCTTCGATTCAGTCAATGGCGGCTTTGGCGACGCACCAAAATTCCTCCACCCCACAGAACTGGAGTTTTGTTTGCGTCGCTACTTTGCCGCAGAGAATGGCGAAGCGTTGCGTATGGCATCCTACACGCTGCAAAAGATGGCAGAAGGCGGCATCTACGATCAGTTAGGCGGCGGCTTCTGCCGCTACAGCACGGATGAGTGCTGGCATATTCCGCATTTCGAGAAAATGCTTTATGACAATGGACCATTACTGCGACTCTACGCCGACGCATGGCTTGCCACCCGTAATCCGCTGTTTGAACAAGTGGTGGAGGAAACAGCCGAATGGGTAATGCGGGAGATGCAGGCGCAAGGGGAAGACGGAACCGATAGAGAGTCGATAGGACGCGGTTACTACTCGACCTTGGATGCCGATTCCGAAAACGAGGAAGGCAAGTTCTATATATGGGACCGCGACGAGGTGGCGCAAATAGCGTCGCCGGAAGAATATACCGTCACTGCAGCCTATTACGGTCTTTTGGATAACCCCAACTTCGAGCACAAGTACTGGAATCTGGAAATTGCACAGCCGCTTGCGGCCTTGGCCGTGAATGCCGGCATCAGCCTGGAGGAAGCGCAACAAAGGCTAGCGTCGGCTCGGAGCAAACTTTTCCGCAAACGGGAATTGCGCGTTCATCCCGGCCGTGACGAGAAAATCCTTACCAGCTGGAACGGGCTGATGATTAAGGGAATGGCGCGCTGCGGCCGCGTATTCGAGCGGGACGATTGGGTGCAATCGGCCACCTGCGCGGTTGATTTCATTCGCTCCACACTATGGAAAAACAACCGCCTGCTTGCAACCTATAAGGATGGCAAGGCGCATCTCAACGCGTATCTCGACGATTATGCGTTTCTTCTGGATGGGTTATTGGAACTGATGCAGGCTGAGTTTCGCCAAACTGACCTGGAATTTGCCGTTGCGCTGGCAGATGTGTTGCTGGAGCAATTCGAAGACAAGCAGGGAGGCGGTTTTTTCTTTACCAGTCATGATCATGAAAAATTGATATACCGTCCCAAGCCTGCTCACGACAACGCCACGCCTTCAGGCAACGGCGTAGCAGCGTATGCTCTGCAGCGATTAGGGCATCTGCTCGGAGAATTCCGCTATTTGCAGGCGGCGGAGCGCACCTTGGGCTTGTTCTATCCTGCCATTTCCCACTTTGCGAGTTCCTCTTGCAGTCTGCTGGTGGCATTGGAGCAATCGCTGACGCCACCGCACATTGTCATCCTGCGCGGGCACAGACCTGCGCTGGCAGAATGGAAAATTGCGTTGCGGTGCATTTCCCCCTGCACTCTTGTATTTGCATTGCCTTTGGAACTAGTCGGGCTACCGCCGAGTCTGAATAAACCGGTATCAACAAGTAATGCTGTCAACGCCTGGGTCTGCCACGGCGTTAAATGCTTACCGGAGATCTCTGACTTGCAGCAATTGCTGAGCATCTGCGAAATGAGGTAAGATAGGTCCGCCTTTCTAAAATTAATCAACGGATAAAGGAGCGAGAGTATGAAAGCTGTCTGGATAGGAATGGTTGCGGCATCAGCCCTGTTAATGGTGGGTACCGCGCAAGCGAACGCGGACTTGGCAAAAAGTAGTGGCTGCCTGAATTGCCACACGGTGGACAAAAAACTGGTCGGACCTGCGTTAAAGGATATCGCCGCCAAGTATAAAGGTGACCCGGCTGCCGCAGACAAGCTGGCAGTGAAAATACAGAAGGGAAGCCAAGGAGTCTGGGGTCCGATTCCCATGCCGCCGAATTCAAAGGTCAATGATGCCGATGCCAAAACTCTGGCACAGTTTATTCTGTCGCTCAAATAAACCCGGGTTGAGTTAAAAAAGCCGGCGCTTGATGTGCCGGCTTTTTTGTTTGCCATCGCGCAAGGCCATGGCGTGGAGTAAAGATGCTTTCCTGCAATTTATTCCGAATTATAAAAAATGCTTTTGTGTGCTTGTTCACGGATAACACATGAGCTGGTTCGCGTCGAACCTGCTGAGCGCATTCCTGCTGCCGCCGTTCAACGTCATTCTTCTGGGCGCTATGGGGCGCGTTGCGCCATAGAAAAAGGTTACCGAAACAGTTTTGCAGTTAACGTTGTGCCATAAGGAAAGGAATTCATTTTAGTGCATCGAAGATGATTT
>NZ_FMWY01000003.1:0-159513 GCF_900103145.1 Nitrosospira sp. Nsp18
CACTCTTTACCATATCAAGGTCTCCTTTTCGGTAACCTTCAATATGGCGCAACGTTATTTCTCAGAATACCTTTCGGTTACATTTAATTCGGCGCAATTCGGTATTTTCTCTTTTGACGCATCTACTGTAATTCTCGTCTATATTTCTTCTATCAGTCTTATCGCTTGCACGGTCTGCTCGAATAACCGCAATCACTTCAACCGAGGGGACTGAGCAATCAGCCACATATGAATCGGCAGTTGACCTTGCCGTCGTCAGCGAATTCCGCAATAGCTGGCTCTTTACCGTTTTTTGGCTAACATTCCTGGGGAGCTTGCATGAAAAAATATCTGATCAACTGGGTTGTGTTCGCCGCTTTAGCCGTTTGGTCTTCTTATCCGGCACAGGCCGACACGGCTTCGAATTCAGCTATCGGCCATAGCAAGGCCCCGATTTTTTCGATCCAGGAAAAAATCGTCTTTAATCTGGAAACAGACTTTGTTGATTTATGGAAGCACCGCGCACCCGCCAACGCAGAGGCGCCAGAGGAAATAAAAGAGTTTGAAACGCCTGGACGCCTCACTTGGGAAGACAGGGCCGGTAAGCACGATCTTCCGGTACTCGTGCAGTTGCGCGGCAATACCAGCCAATCTGAATTGCAATGCCCTTTCCCCAAGATGACCCTGAACTTTGAAAAAGATCGGGCAACAGACGAAAGAGTTTCGAAAGGGACACTGTTCGATGGTCTGAAATCTATCGGAATAGCCACCCACTGTGGCGGCAAACCCGGCTCTTCGGTGCGATTCCGCCGCGTGTGGGGAGGGCAGTCTCCGCATCGGGAAGCCCTGGTATATAAAGTACAGGAACTCCTTTCCATTCCGGGTTATCAAGCTTCAGCGACAACCTTTAGCTATATCGACCGCAACACCGGCAAGGGACCGGTTGAGCCGCAGCCCAGCGGATTTGCCGTGAACCGCCCGATGCCCGCTTTTTTTCTGGAGAATATCAAAACCTTTGTGAAATATGCCGATGGGAGAGAGATTCGGTCCGCCGATGCCCGCTTCAAAGATCCGGACAAGCCATACATTTTCACAAGCATTGTCAATGCCCCAAAAGATGCGCGCGCTGCCGGCTCGGCGATCGACCCTATCGACCCCAAAGCCATCATTCGTATCATGCTGTTCCAGGCGCTGGTCGGAAATTATGATTGGCATTTGCGTATTTCCCCAGATGATTCCGACGACTCCAGTAGCCTCTGGAATATTAAAGTTGTCGAAGCGGGTCGTAAGTGGATCGTTTTTCCTTATGACTATGATTTGTCCGGATGGGTCAGGCTGGATGAGTCCCCTCCTGAATTGCCCAGCTTTGATAATAATTTCTACAAGCGGGCTGATATTGCCAGGGTAGTGGCGGAATTCAAGGAAAAAAGGCCTGCTATCGAGGCCCTGGTAGATGATTTGGCCAACGAAGATCGAAGCGGCGCAAGAAGCATAAAAGAACAGATCAGATCTTTTTACAATGCATTGGATAGAGATTTCGGTGATTAATCCTTATCCAGCAAAACCAGAAAAACAGCAAAAAAATATCTGTGTTGCGGCTAAAGTCTTGCACAGGACATCCGTTGACCAGACATGGCGTTAAAAAAGCAGCACCGGCATCTGAGCACCCTTGCCGTTCCCTTCGGCCTTGCTAGATATCGGGTTTCTCTCAAGTATTCATGTAGGAAAATTTCCTACATGAATACTCAGTAGTTTCCTACATGTAAATCGGATGGATTCGGGTTTTTCCGCATCGTGCAACGCCGCACAATTCGGGCATTACAACGATGGAGGAAAAATGAAAGCTTACGAACTGACGTCCGAAATCAAGGAGCTCAACCTGACCTACCTGATGCTGGCCCAGCAGATGGTCATCGCGGATAAGGATATGGCGATCTTCCGGTTGGGGATAAGCAAGGATATTGCTGAAATACTGGAGGTTTTGACACCAGGTCAGATACTTAAGCTTTCCAACTCCAATATGATGCTGTGCCGTATACGCTTCGATGATAGCCTGATCTTTGGCATGCTGGCCAATTACAGCAAAGGCAAGACCATGGCCCAGTCCCATGCAACGATTCTGTTGGCGGGCCAGCCCGTGGAAGAAATTTCCTGACATCGGGTCAATTCCTGAAATCAGGAAAATTCCCGGGCGAAGATATTTCCCGAATTACTGGATACTGGACATTGGAGCGTCATCATGCGTAAAAAGAGCGTCGTATCGGAAGCCAGAGAGATCCAGGCCTCAATCGAGATGATAGGCCTGGGTGCCCGCCTGCAATTGCTGGAGAGCGAAACCAGCCTGAGCCGGGAGCGTCTTATCAAGCTCTACAAGGAATTGAAAGGCGTTTCCCCTCCTAAAGGGATGCTGCCCTTTTCCGCCGACTGGTTTCTGACCTGGCAGCCCAACATTCATTCTTCCGTATTTGCCGATATTTACCGCTACCTGATCGCGCATGCCGAATGCCGTGGTATCAAAGCCATCATCAAAAGCTACAAGCTCTATCTGGAACATTGCGAGATAAGCGAAATGGAACCGATTTTGAGCCTGACTCGTGCCTGGACTCTGGTGCGCTTCTTCGAGGGCAAGATTCTGCAAACGGCACCGTGCATGCAGTGCGGCGGCCACTTCGTCGTACATTCCAATGACCTTCATAACCGTTACGTGTGCGGATTATGCAACACGCCATCACGGGCCGGTAAAACCAATAAACCACGGGTACAAGCGTTCACAGCGGTGCCCGCCTAGCATCCAGACTCCCGAGTCTTCGACCCGGGAGTCTCTTTTCTCCTCTGGTGGAATTCTTTTCTTTCCCGGCACTTATCTCTCATTTCTCCCCGGTTTTTCACTCTTTCCTCTCCTAAAGTTTCCCAAGTTCCGGCCGTTACAAAGATGGAGTATTTCAAAGTGATTGCCTTTGCTCCAGCGCTGCTGAATCAGGCCGCATACTGCACGCCTTAACCGGCAACGGCTGACAATACCGGCAGCGCTCATTATGCAATCAGCACAACAATTCGAATTGGGGAAGTGTCGGGGAATATGCTAATAATAATCGGAACTCTCGTCGTTCTCGGGTCGGTATTCGGCGGCTATGCTCTCGCTGGCGGACACCTGGCTGCGCTGTTCCAGCCGCTCGAACTGCTGATTATCGGTGGAGCCGCATTGGGCGCCTTTTTACTGGGCAATACAGGCAAAGCGCAGAAAGCCACGCTCAAGGCACTTCCGAAAATCATGGAAGGCCCGAAATACACCAAAGCTTTGTATATGGATCTCATGGCTCTGCTCTACGATCTTCTTGCCAGGGCGCGCAAGGAAGGGTTGATGTCAATAGAACACGATGTAGATGAACCCCACGAAAGCGCGATTTTTGCGAACTATCCGAATATCCTGGCGGATCAGCAGGTGCTGGAGTTCATGACAGACTATCTGCGCCTGATGGTGGGCGGCAATCTCAATGCATTCGAGCTTGAAAACCTGATGGATAACGAGATCGAGACCCATCATCAGGAAGGCGAAATACCGGTACAGTGCATTAATAAAATAGCCGATAGCATGCCGGCCTTCGGCATCGTCGCGGCGGTGATGGGCGTGGTGCATACCATGGCCTCGGTGGGCCTTCCCCCATCCGAATTAGGCATATTGATTGCCCAGGCGCTGGTCGGCACCTTTCTCGGCATTCTGCTTGGCTATGGCTTGGTAGGTCCGCTTGCCGGCGTGCTGGAGCAGAAACTCGGGGAGTCCACCAAGATATTGCAATGTATCCGGGTGACCCTGCTTTCGAGTATTAACGGCTATGCACCGGCGTTGGCGGTTGAATTTGGCCGTAAAGTTCTCTATTCGACCGAGCGGCCCAGCTTCAGCGAACTGGAAGATTGTGTCAGACAAGCTAAAATCAGATGACCGGAAGCACCCATGGCTAACCAGATTCGTCCCATTGTAATCAAGAAAATTACAAAGCGTAGAGTCCATCACGGCGGCCAGTGGAAGATTGCATACGCGGATTTCGTCACCGCGATGATGGCGTTCTTCCTGCTCATGTGGCTGCTGAGTTCCTCCAGCAAAGCCGAATTGCAAGGCATTTCCGAATATTTTCAAACGCCGCTGCAGATCATGCCCTCGAGGGGCGCCGGCACGAACGATGGCACAAGCATAATCCAGGGTGGCGGCCAAGACCTGGCGCAGCACAGGGGACAACTCAGGAAACACAATTCCGACGCCGACGCGACGCCTCTCAGCCTCAAGACGGCACAGGCCGAACTGGAGCGTCTCGATACGCGCAGGCTCGAAGATTTGAAGGACCGGTTGGAGCGGCTGATAGAATCCAACGCGACCATGCGCCAGTTCAGGAAGCAGCTACTGGTGGATATTACTACTGAAGGGCTGCGCATCCAGATTGTTGATGACCGGAACCGTCCAATGTTCGCGCTCGCCAGAGCTGAACTGGAACCGCATACCAGGGATATCCTGCAAAAACTCGGTGACGTGCTGAATGAGATGCCGAACAAGGTCAGCCTCTCTGGTCATACGGACGCAACGCCCTATGCCAGTGGCGAGAAGCACTACAGCAATTGGGAACTGTCGGCGGACCGCGCCAATGCCTCGCGGCGTGAACTTGTCGCGGGTGGCATGAGCGAGCAAAAGATCATGCGCGTGGTCGGTTTAAGTTCCGCTGCGCTTTTCGATAAGGATGATCCGGTTAATCCCATCAACCGCCGCATCAGCATTATCGTAATGAGTAAAAAAGCCGCGGCGGCCCTTGGCCAGGAAGGCGGTGAGACCAAAAAAATCAAAAGTGGCACCGTAGTGAATTCGCAAGCGGTACGGCCGACCAATAGCGGTTAAGGACCTCAGGGCCGACGCCAATAGAAACCGCCCAAATGCTTTAACCCGAATCCATGTAGCGCCTGGATTCAGGTTAAAGCGGAATTGCGGGCGGAAGTTCGCTCTTTTCCACCGATGACCCGTTCCTGAAGCACCCGATAATTGGCATGTGCACGATTATGAGTGTGTTTATGGGTGTGTCTCGGGGGGTCAGCGGTGAGCGAAGATAGCGATCTTGAACGGACAGAACCTGCGTCGCAGAGGCGGCTTGAGAAAGCCCGCGACGATGGACAAGTCCCGCGCTCCACAGAACTGTCCACATTCATGGCCTTGATCGCCGCGGGCTCTGGCCTGTTGCTGATGGGTGGTCATCTTGGGCGGGAGCTGGCGAGCCTGATGAAAGACGGGATGATGGTGCCGCCCGAGATCGGTTTCAATTCCGGCTTGCTTACCGAGCGCATGCTCGACCAGTCTTTGCACGCCCTCCTTGCATTATCCCCATTTCTGATTCTGATGTTCCTCGTGGCGCTGCTTGCGCCCATGCTGCTCTCGGGCTGGCTTTTTACCTGGAAGTCCCTTACACCCGATGTCAGCCGGCTTAATCCCCTGAAAGGTCTGGCTCGCATGTTTTCGCTGAACAGTCTGGTCGAGCTGGTCAAGGCGCTCCTTAAAGCCACGTTGATCGGTTCAATGGCGATCTGGACCGTCTGGCATCAAAAAGAAGCGGTGCTGTCACTCATTTCAGCGCCACTTGCGGCAAGCGCCGGCCACATCGCTGAACTGACCATCATGAGTTTTATGGCCATCGCGGGAACCATGGTGCTGATCGCGGCGGTAGACGTGCCGTTCAAGCTCTGGGATCACTTCCGCAAGCTCAAGATGACCAAGGAAGAGTTGCGCCAGGAAAACAAGGAAACCGAAGGCGACCCACACGTCAAAGCCCGCATCCGCGCCCAGCAACACGCCATGGCCCGAAAACGCATGATGAGCGAGATCCCCAAGGCTGACGTGATCGTGACGAATCCGGCTCACTACGCGGTTGCGCTGAAGTACGAAGACGGCAAGATGCGCGCGCCGAAAGTCGTCGCCAAGGGCGCACACCTGCTAGCCAAGAAGATCCGCGAAATCGGTGAGCAACACCATGTGCCGCTGCTCGAAGCGCCGCCGCTCGCCCGCGCCTTATACCACCACGCCGAGTTGGGGGATGAGATTCCCCAAGCCCTGTATAACGCCGTTGCTGAAGTGCTGGCCTATATTTACCAGTTGCGCCGCCACCGTGAATACGGCCAATCGGGCGGCAAGGCTCCGCTTCCACCCGATGCGCTACCAGTACCGGCTGAAATGGACCCGGAAAATGCCGCTTCGCAGAAACATGAGAAAAACTCGAATAACCCATGAACTCGATTAAAAAACTGACTTACCTCTTCAGTGGCGCGAACGTGCACAGCCTTGCCGGGCCACTGCTGATATTGATGATTCTTGGCATGATGGTGCTGCCGCTGCCCGCCTTCCTGCTGGACATGATGTTTACCTTCAACATCGCGCTTTCCATCATGGTATTGCTGGTCAGCATCCATACACTCAAGCCGCTTGATTTCGCGGTATTTCCCACGGTTTTGCTGCTTTCAACGCTATTGCGGCTGTCGCTCAATGTGGCGTCCACCCGCATCGTGCTGATGGAAGGCCATACCGGACCCGATGCGGCGGGAAAGGTAATCGAAGCATTTGGCCACTATCTGGTGGGCGGCAACTACACAGTGGGCATCGTGGTGTTCATCATTCTCGTGGTGATCAATTTTATCGTGATTACCAAGGGAGCAGGGCGCATCGCCGAGGTTGCCGCGCGCTTCACTTTGGACGCCATGCCCGGCAAGCAGATGGCGATCGACGCGGACCTGAATGCCGGCCTCATCGGTGAGGAAGAAGCCGGCAAGCGACGCACCACCATCGCCCAGGAAGCGGAATTCTATGGTTCGATGGACGGCGCGAGCAAATTCGTAAGGGGAGATGCAATCGCGGGCATCCTGATCCTGATCATCAACGTAGTCGGTGGATTGATTATCGGCACGCTGCAGCACGACCTGGACCTTGCTACCGCGGCTAAAAACTATACCCTGCTCGCCATCGGAGATGGACTGGTCGCGCAAATTCCCGCGCTCATCATTTCCACCGCGGCCGGCCTGGTGGTAAGCCGCGTGGGTACCGACGAGAATATCAGCAGCCAACTGGCGGGCCAGCTCTTTTCAAGGCCGCAGGTGCTGATCCTGACGGCGGCGATCATCGGCCTGATGGGCATGATACCGGGTATGCCCCACATTGCCTTTCTGCTGCTGGCGGCGATACTGGGTGGCGGAGCCTACCTGCTGATTCAGCGCAACAGACAGGGGGCGGTTCCCGCCGCAGTTGCGCCCGCTGCACAGCCGGAAATCCAGGATGCGAGTTGGGATGACGTAATGCCCGTGGACATCCTGGGGCTCGAGGTCGGGTATCGGCTGATCCCGCTGGTAGACAACGCGCAGGACGGAGAACTGCTGCGGCGGATCAAGGGCGTACGCAAGAAATTCGCCCAGGAAATCGGGTATCTCCCGCCACCGGTACACATTCGCGACAATCTGGAACTACGGCCCACTGGTTACCGGCTCACGCTCAAAGGCGTCGTGATCGGCGCGGGCGAGGTCAACGTCGGTCAATACCTGGCGATCAATCCGGGTACGGTATCCGCCAGCTTGCCTGGCCTCCTGACCAGCGATCCCGCATTTGGATTGCCCTCGGTCTGGATAGAAGCCAGCCAGCGCGACTATGCCCAGACCCTGGGTTATACCGTGGTCGATGCCGGCACAGTCGTGGCCACGCATCTCAACCATCTGGTACATAGCCACTCGGCGGAATTGCTGGGCCGCATGGAAGTGCAGCAATTGCTGGATCGTCTCGCGAAGGATTCACCCAAACTGGTGGAGGATCTGATCCCGAAGCTGCTGCCGCTCTCCACCCTCCAGAAAATACTGCAGAATCTGCTCGAAGAGAATGTGCATATACGCGATATGCGGACTATCGTCGACGCGCTGGCGGAGCACGCCGTCCGGATTCAGGACCCGCACGAACTGACCGCGCTGGTTCGCATCGCTTTAGGCCGGGCGATTGTCCAGCAGATTTGGCCGCAGCCGGGCGATTTGCAGGTCATCGCCCTGGATTCCGGGCTTGAAAGGCTGTTGACACAGGCTTTGCAAGCCAGCCCGAACGGAGCCGGCATAGAGCCAGGCCTGGCCGATACGCTGCTACGCGAAGCCTCCGGCGCAAGCCGTCGCCAGGAACAGGTAGGCCTCGTGCCGGTACTGCTGGTTCCCGCACCGCTGCGAACACTGCTGGCGCGATTCCTGCGTCGTACCGTTCCGCAGCTCAAGATATTGTCACACGCCGAAGTACCCGATTCCAGCAACATTAAAGTCACGTCTATTCTGGGAGCCCGAGCATGAGCATCAAACGGTTTTTTGGCAAAACAACCAGCGAGGCATTGCGCAAAGTTCGCGATGCGCTTGGTGCCGATGGAGTAATTCTATCCAACCGCGCGGCGGATGGCGGCGTCGAGATATTGGCCTTGAGCAATAATGACATGACCGCCATGATACCGCCCCCCCAGCCTGAAGAAACGGAATGCGCTCATCCAGTGCATATGGCGCATCAGGAGCAGCAGGCAGGCGAGTCCTGGAACCACAAGCAGGCGCTTCTTCCTTCCGCGAGGAAAAACGCCCTGAAGTATGCTCTCGAAGCTGATACGGACTTCAAAAACCCGACTCGACCGGATACCGGTCTTTCAAATGAAAAGCAAGCGCAATGGCCAGGCGCCGCGGCAATTGCGAACGACAGGGGAGTTCCGCTTCCGGCCGCCGAAATCCCGAAAACGGCGGCGCCGGTAGTACAAGCAATGCCGGACCCGGCAACCGCTGTAAAAACGGGTCGCTCTACAATTAATGCCAGTCAGCCGGTTGGGGTGACGAACAATGCCGCCGTGGCGGATGCTTCCGGTTCCGGTTCGGCAAAGCGCCGAAATACCCGCAAGGCATCCGGCAAGGCAATTCCGGATGCTGGGATGTCCAGCAAAAAGCATCCGCCTGCAATCGATCCCCTTCAAATGGCCGATGCAGTGGCCGCGAGTGTGCTTAAAGAGATCAGGTTGCTGCGTGGCACCCTGGAACAACAATTCTCTGCGCTGAGCTGGAACAATCAGGAAAAACGTGACCCCATCCATGGAGAGCTACTGCGGCAGGTATTGGCAGCAGGCTTCAGCCGTTCGCTCGCGCATGGTCTGCTGGAACAACTGCCTGCCGAAAATGCCGGAAATGGTGAAAAAGACACGATGAACTGGATAAAAAACGTGCTGACTTCCAATCTCCAGAGCATTGGCGACGAGCGCGAAATTCTGGAGAAGGGAGGTGTTTATGCGCTGGTAGGCCCTACCGGAGTGGGCAAGACGACGACTACCGCAAAGCTGGCGGCGCGTTGCGTGGTGCGTCACGGCGCGGATAAGCTTGCGCTGCTGACTACCGACAGCTACCGCATTGGCGGGCATGAGCAATTGCGGATTTATGGCAAGATACTTGGAGTTACGGTGCATGCCGTGAGGGACACCCAGGATCTGAACCTCGCCTTGGCTGAGCTGCGGGGCAAGCATATGGTTCTGATCGACACCGTAGGCATGGGTCAGCGCGACCAGATGGTAGCCGAACAGGTTGCGATGCTGGCGGGTTGCGGCACCCCGGTCAAACGGCTGTTGCTGCTCAATGCCGCTTCCAACGGGCATACACTCAATGAAGTGGCTCACGCCTACCAGGGGGACGGCCTGGCGGGCGCAATCATCACCAAGCTGGACGAAGCAGTGACCATTGGCTGCGCGCTCGACACCGCAATCCGGCATCGCTTGCCGCTTTATTATGTAGCGGGCGGCCAGCGCGTTCCGGAAGATCTTGAAATGGCTGACTCCCGGGCTCTGGTGAATCGCGCGCTGGATAATCTACCTGACGAATCTTCCTGCGCAATGCCGGAGGATGCGTTTCCCTCGATCCTGATGGACCACAATATCGGCGCGGGCAACCCGGATATAAGCGAGGCCCGTCTTGGCTGAGCCCATCCATGACCAGGCAGAGGGACTCCGCCGCTTGCTGGAGCAGAATTTTCTGCGCGTCCTCACCATCACTTCCGGTGGCACGGACACAGGCAAGACAACCACAGTTATCAGTCTGGCGGCAGCCCTTGCGAGCAGCGGCAAGCACGTACTGGTAATCGACGAAAATGCGGGCGCCAATAACGTTAGCGCTACGCTGGGTATCAGCGCCCATCGTGATTTGCTCGATGTAATCCGGCGCGACAAGTCGCTGGATGAAGTCATCATTCCTGGCCCCGGAGGGTTTTTCATCCTGCCGGCCGGTCGCGGTATACGTGTTCTGGGAAAGCTGAGCGCGGCCGAACAGGCTCATGTGATCAGCTGTTTCGCGCAACTTGCTCAACCGATCGACGTAATACTCATCGATGCCGCACCGGGCCGATCCAGCCAGATGCTTACGCTTGCCCATTCCATTCATGAAATCGTGGTCGTCGTTTCCCCCGAGCCCGCTTCGATTACCGCGGCCTATGCGTTGATCAAGCATACCTGTAGTCATCATCAGGATAAACAGCATTTTCACGTAATGGTCAATAAGGCTGGAACCGAGACCCAGGCGAAGATGATTTTCGACAACATGGCTGACGTAGCCAAGCGTCATCTCTCGGTTTCACTCGATTTCATGGGTTTTGTGCCGCAAGACGGCAAGCTCTGCCTCGGTCGGCGTGTAACCGGCGCCATTCCCGCTACGGCTTCAGCCGCCGCATTCAGCCGGATAGCGGCATCACTGGCTGACTGGCCCTGCCCGGATGACGAGGAGAGAGGCCTGAAACGCTTCATGGAATGCCTGCTGCTAAGCAGCCAGAACAGCAGCTCCAACGCTGCCACCGTCGTAGGTGCGATATGAGCCAGACGATGTATACCTCAGCCGGAGTAATCGATAAACAGCAGCATCTTGCCGAGTTCGCTCCACTTGTCAAACGCATTGCCCATCACATGATGTCCAGGCTGCCGGGCAGCGTGGAAGCGGATGACCTCATCCAGGTCGGCATGATGGGTTTGATGGATGCGCTGAATCGCTACCAGGAAATACCGGGAGCCCAGTTTGCGACGTATGCGCAGCAACGCATACGCGGCGCCATGCTGGACGAGTTACGCCAGCTCGACTGGTTGCCACGAGGCGCGCGCAGGAATATGCGTCAAATCGAAACGGCAATCAATTCACTACAGCAACGCCTCGGCCGTGCGCCCACGGAACTGGAAATAGCCAGGGAACTCGAGGTGCCAATTGAAGGCTACCACGAGATGTTGCTCGATGCGCGGGGTGCGCAGCTGATCCATTATGAAGATTTCTCCGATAGCGAAAATGATGATTTCCTGGAGCGCAACTGCGTCGACACTAGCGGCGATCCGCTGGCGAGCCTGTTGGATGGTGACCTGAGGCAAGCGCTGATCGGCGCCATAGGTTGCTTGCCCGATCGGGAAAAAACATTGATGGGGCTCTACTACGAGCAGGAGCTGAATTTCAAGGAGATCGGCACGGTTCTCGGCGTATCCGAATCCAGGGTATGTCAGATACATAGCCAGGCCGTTGCGCGTTTACGCGCCAAACTCAAGGAATGCGCATGGACTTCAACAGCATAATCGGTATTGCCATCGCTTTGGTCGCCATCTTTGGCGGGCAAGCGCTGGAAGGCGGCCATCTCGGCTCCCTTGTCCAGTTTACCCCGCTTCTCATCGTGCTGGGGGGTACACTGGGCGCGGTACTGCTGCAAAGCCCGATGCGCCAGTTTGTACTCGGCATGAAGATGAGCCGCTGGGTATTTGTTCCACCGCTACTCGACGCGGCCACATTGGTGGAGCATATCGCCATATGGAGCGCTACTGTCCGCAAAGAGGGTTTACTGTCGCTCGATACGCACGTGGAAGGTATTGATGATCCTTTCGTAAAAAAAGGATTGCAACTCGTGCTGGACGGCACGGAACCGCTGGTATTGAAGCGCGTGCTGGAAGTAGAGATCGAAACATTCGAAGACTTTCATCGCCAGGGCGCAAGAGTATGGGAAGCGGCGGGCGGCTATGCGCCCACCATCGGCATTCTGGGCGCCGTGATCGGCCTTATACAGGTCATGGAGAACTTGTCCGACCCGGCCCATCTGGGCAACGGGATCGCCGTCGCGTTCGTGGCAACCATTTATGGCGTAGGGCTCGCAAACCTGGCATTCCTGCCCATTGCCAACAAACTGAAAACGCTCATCGGCCGCCAGGTACTGATGCGTGAAATGCTGGTGGACGGGTTGGTCGGTATTGCCAAAGGCGAGAACCCGAGGCTGATCACCGGCCGCCTCAACGGGTATCTGCCGTGACCAGAAAATATAGATGAATATTGCCGACACAGAAGGCTGATAGGCAGCGTAAGGCATTTTTATCTAACAAAAGTTGCTCATCCATAACCTCCACTTGAACTGAAATGCCACGCGGACACAGACCGGAAGAGCACGAAAATCATGAGCGGTGGCTGGTATCCTACGCCGACTTCATTACCCTGCTGCTTGCGCTGTTTGTTGTCATGTATGCAGCCTCCCGCTTGAAGGACGGCCAGTATGACCAGGTACTGGCGGGATCGTTTGTGAGTGCATTCGGCGCCCAGCCGAACGGGAGCGATAGGTCGGTTCTGACGCTCGACGTCATATTGCCGAAACGCGTGCCAAAAACCGCTCCGATTATCGCTTCGACCCTCCCAACGCCGGATGATGAGCTCGCAGTAAAAAAAGCACGTCGATTTGTGGAAGCGCAACGCCAGCAGAAGGACCAGATGGATATCATCGCCCGCGAAATCATCGCCGTATTCGGTTCACTGGTGGAAGATGGGCAGGTAAGGGTAATTCACAGCAACCTGGGCCTGGGAGTGGAGATCAATGCCAGCGTATTATTCTCGCCCGGCCAGGCGCTGTTGCAGCAAGATTCCAGCAGAGTGATCGAGGCGGTGGCGCAAGTGTTGAAGAACGACAGTCATGCGATTCAGGTGGAAGGCCATACCGACAATATACCGATCGTCACCGAAAAGTTTCCCTCCAACTGGGAACTGTCCGCCGTGCGAGCCAGCAGCGTGGTGAGGTTGATGATCGGCAACGGTGTGGATGCGACGCGGCTTACGGCAGCAGGGTACGGCGAAAACCGGCCCGTCGGGCCGAACGACACGGAGGAGGGCCGTATGCGAAATCGGCGAGTCACCATAATGATCCTGTCCAGCCTTCCCGATGCCTCAGCCGGAATTTCATCCGGGAATTCATCTGAAAGCTCGTCTGACATTTCCACCGGGGCTTCCCCTGAAGCAATACCCGGCCTATCCGACACCGTATCCCCCATCCTTATAGATGCGTGATTGGGTGCGTTGGTTCATTGCGCTAGCCGGCGGCTGAACACAGGACAAAAAGCGGCAGGTCAGGTAGATAGAAAGGTAACCGAAAAGCGGCAGGGCAGGGCGTTCCCTGTTATTGCAGATGTTGGGGATAGAGCGCTGTCCTGGCCGAAACCCGGAACGATGGTGATCAGTTATGGCAACAGTAGTGTATTGAGGAAATTCTCGTACGGCGCAATGCGCTTCGCTTATTGCGACCCTACACCTCTCACTGTGCATCGAATCCGAAAGCTTGCTTCTCGTGATCGACAGTATCCTGTCGGTTCAGCCCTCGCCGAGCTGGCGACCGCCGAAAAGCGGCTGGGGTTGACCATCCGAACAATACAGCCTCGTGTTTGCCCCGCCGTGGGTCGAGGCTTGTAATACTGAAATCGCCTGCTGGGTGTAGCGCAGGCGCTGACCGACGAGAATGCCATTGATCTTGTTGAGCTGGCTGGCTGTTTCCGCCAATTGAAGCAGTTCCTCCCAGACATCGGCGGCAGCGGGGCAATCGCGTAAACCGCGTTCCATGCCGATGTGATCCTGAGTATAACCGAGTTTTCTCAACCAGTAGTTGCGCGCATCTGCCAGCTGAGCCAATTGTTGGGCCTGGTGCGCTTTTTTATTGGCGATCGACAACAGCAGAGAGGCACCTGGCTGCTGTAATGCGGCTTGCTCGTGACGCAAAACATCGATGAAGTTCCGCGTCGCGTCGCGCTCGCGGCTGATGCACGCAAGGGGATCGAAAATACTGTTAGTCACCCTTCCCCCTATGAATCAGGTCGCGCACCGTGTCTAGCAAACCATCTGCAACCTTGTCGGGGTTTACGGTGAAGCGGCCCTCGCTGATTGCCCGTTTGATCTCTTCCACCCTGACGGCATCAAAGACCTCGACACTCGCCAATTTTTTTTCGATGCTTTGCAATTGTATGCTCAGTTGAACACCATCTTTTCCGCCCACTGAAGCATTCTGGCTTTTTGAGGGCACGCTACCCACTGCTGTTTGCCCGGGTTTGGCAGAGGTCGTCTCGCCGATGGGCTTGGTGGCGTTGGTTTTGATGTTATTTTCTATCTGCACGGATTTGCTCCTACAATTGACTGTAAGCATGTAACGACGGCCTTCGGAGAAACTTGAGCTTTTTTGCCAGAATCTCGCGGCACCACAGGCTCAACCCAGGAAGCCTTTTATACCTTTATTTGTAGCGCAATCCATCATACACCTGACCAAATCTCCATTGCACAGTTCTACGGTCCTACGGCCCATCAATAACTTACTTCCACTATTGCTCCGGCGCGGGCGGTTCCGCTCACCACCGAGCCCGACGCAATACGAACCTGCACCAACTGTCCCTCAGCCGCGTTATTGAGCGCCCTGCCATCTGCGGTTACGCTGAATCCGCGTCCACTGGAAACCAGCTTCACATTCTGATTCTGCATCACTGCCGCTTGCGCGCGCAGCATGTCCTGGCGTAACGGGCTTCCGAAAGAGATGCCACCGGCGAGCGTTCTGCCCAAAGCCAGGTTCGGATCAGTGACAATACCTGGCGGAAGTTGTGCCAGATCGCCACTGCGGATGGCCAGGTCGGCCGCAGTGAGCATATGCCCCTGAGTCAGAGGTTTGGCGCTGACCACATAATTTGCAATGACTTTTACCGTAGCGCGTACGTAGATCGTCCATTGATGCGGCACGGTGCAACGCACTATCACGGTGGTATTGCCCCATGGCCGGCTACCGGGCGGCAAGGCCGGCTCGAGTGCCGCGCAGGCGGGCAGGTTGATGCGGGGATCGATTGCACCCAGCGTGATTTCGGGCTGACCGGGCAAACCTGCCGACTGGGTATGCAGGAAGTTCAAGACGATATCCTGCACAAGACGCGGGTCCTGCCTCGCGTTAGCCGATGCCGAGCCCAATGCCGCAGCGGACAAGGAGAGAAGGGCCACAAAACTCAGGCCGCAGGAAAGTACCTGGCGAGACACGATGGGCATGATGTATTCCTCGAAAAAATGCCTTGGGTCGGGGTGAACCGAGGGTGGCGCAAGTCTAGTCTTCGGGCAGCCTTGGCAGCGTGTCGAAATGAGGCTGGTTTGGGCCTTTATTTGATGAATTGCGCGCATACATGACAACGCATCATGTTGCCCGCAGTGTTGCCGCAACCAAGCTGACCCGGACTGCTCGATCCTGCGGGAAAGCGGCATTGATTGATTCCCTCCATTTCCTCCTTCCGACGACGACGAGCAGACTGGACCTCTGGTCCTGTGGCTGCGGAATAGTTGAGAGCCGGTCTTTTTTTACCGGACAGGCTCCAATACTGGAAACGGCTCGGGAAGCGGGAGATTGCTTAAACCCGGAGATAAGGGGTTTTAACCCTGCTGATCTTTCTTTTGCACGGATCAGAGGTGAAATACCATGCTGAATAACAATTGCCAGCAATACTGGCGTCAGAAGCAGCATGTACTTGAGGAGAATTCATGATCAACAAACTTGACGCGACATTCCGCTTTTACGAGGATGCCGCCAATCTGCGGGCCCATCGCCAGCAATTGATTGCATCCAACATTGCAAACGTGGATACGCCGAACTTCAAGGCGCGCGACATCAATTTCAAGGACGCGCTGGAGAATGCCGGCGGTAACAAGATTGTCAAATTGGCAACAAATGCCCCGAATCACATTGCGTCGCCAGGCAGTAGCGGCGGGCCAGCCGCAGCCGGTGCGCCGTTGATGTATCGGGCGGCCATACAGGGAAGCGTGGATGGCAATACGGTAGATATGGATATCGAGCGCAGCCAGTTTGCCGACAACGCCATTCACTATGAGGCCAACCTCACGTTCATCAGCGACCAGATCAAAATCATGCGGTCTGCTATTCAAGGTTAAGGAGAGATTGCATCATGTCCCTGTTCAATATTTTCACCGTCGCCGGTTCAGCGATGACAGCCCAGAATCAGCGCCTGAATGTGGTTGCAAGCAACCTCGCCAATGCCGATAGTGCGGTGAGCTCCAACGGCCAGCCTTACAAGGCCAAACAGGTGCTGTTCATGAGCATTCCATCATTGGCAGGTTCTGATCCCAACAATGCCTCCAGCGGGGTAAAGGTGTCGGGAGTAGTCGAGGATCAATCACCGATGAAGCTGATATACGAGCCTAGCCATCCAATGGCGAACGAAGAAGGCTTTGTAACCATGCCGAATGTGAACGTGGTGGAAGAAATGGTCGACATGATTTCCGCCTCGCGTTCGTACCAGAACAATGTGGATATGATGAATACCGCTAAGACCCTGCTGCTGAAGACTTTAAGCATCGGACAATAAGGAAAAACCATGAGCACAATCCAGGATACGCAATCCGCCTCGAATCTCTTTGCAACGTATGGTGCAAAAAATACGGCTAAACCGGCTACGGATGATCTGCAGGACCGATTTCTAAAGCTGCTCGTTACCCAGATGAAGAATCAGGACCCTCTCAATCCTCTCGACAACGCTCAAGTGACTTCGCAACTGGCACAAATCAGCACAGTCAACGGCATCGAAAAGCTTAATGCCACCATCGAGACCATGGCAAGCAGCTTTAATGCGGGACAATCCCTGCAGGCGGCGAACATGATTGGAAAAGACGTGCTCGTGCCCGGCTCAATGTTGCAAGTGGCGGGTGGCGGTGGAATATTCGGTGTGGACCTGGCACAAGCCGCGGATCAGGTGAAAGTAACGATACACGATGCTTCGGGCCGCGAAATCCGGACGATGGACCTGGACGCGCAAGCAGCCGGTCCTTTGGCCCTTGCATGGGATGGCAAGACGGCAGATGGCACTCAGGCCGCTGATGGGGCGTACAGCTTCAGCGTTTCCGCATTGCGCGGCGATCAGAAAGTCGACGCGCAGCCCCTGGCCTTCGGCTCTGTCCAGGCCGTTTCCCAAAGCAGTGAAGGCGTCCGGCTGAATGTGGGAACACTTGGGACGGTAGGACTGACCGATATCAAGCAGATTTTTTAAACCGGGCATCATCAAGTATTCCGCCTCAGGGATGAGGCGCTATCCAAGGAGTTATCATGAGTTTCCAGCAAGGCTTAAGTGGTTTGAACGCAGCGTCGAAAAACCTCGACGTGATCGGCAACAACGTGGCTAATGCCAATACAGTAGGGTTCAAGCAATCTCAGGCCCAGTTTGCGGATGTGTTCGCCAATTCACTTTCGGGCGGCAGCAGCGTTCAGGCCGGCATCGGCGTCAAGGTTGCCGCGATCGCGCAGCAGTTCAATCAGGGCAGCATTACCGCATCCAGTAATCCGCTCGATGTTGCCATCAACGGCGGTGGTTTTTTTCGCCTGAACGATCAGGGCACCGTCAGTTATTCGCGCAATGGTCAATTCCATCCGGATAAGGATGGGTTTATCGTCAATAGCAGCGGCCAGCGCCTCACCGGGTATACGGCGAACGCAACCGGTGTGGTCAGTACCGCGGCACCCACCGATCTGCAGATCTCGACGGCCGACCTGCCGCCCGCGGCAACGACGCAGGTGAGCGCCCTTGTCAACCTGGATTCGCGCGAACCGGTACTCAGTTCTGCTGCCTTCAACCTGGCTGATCCGACAACGTACCATGGTTCAACCTTTTTACCAATTCACGACAGTCTGGGCAACCCGAGCACACTATCGGCCTATTTTCTCAAGACAGGCACTAATAGCTGGGATATCTTTGCGGCCAATGATGGCGCTCTGCTGAATGGCGGCGCATCGGTGGGCGCGTTGAATTTCTTGTCCAATGGCGCGCTCGATCCGCTAAGTTCCAGTATGTTCAGTGTAGCGGCGCCAGTGAGTACCGGCGCCAATCCTCTGGCTTTCAATCTTGATTTCACCGGCACGACCCAGTTTGGATCCGACTTCGGTATCAACGCTTTGGAGCAGGACGGTTATACCTCAGGTCGGCTGACCGGGTTTGCCGTCGGCGCTGACGGCATCATCCGCGGCAGCTATTCGAGCGGAAAATTTTTAACCCTGGGGCAGGTGGCGCTGGCCAATTTCGCCAATCCGCAGGGTTTGGAATTGCGCGGTAACAATACCTGGAAAGAAAGCGCCGCCTCCGGCGCCGCATTGGTGGGCGCGCCCAACACAGCAGGCTTGGGCGTACTTCAATCCGGCGCAGTCGAGGATTCGAACGTAGAGCTTACCTCGGAGCTGGTCAATATGATAACTGCCCAGCGAATCTACCAGGCCAATGCCCAGACCATCAAAACACAAGACCAGCTATTACAAACGATAGTGAATCTGAAGTGACGGAAAGCATGAGGGCACAAGAAACTGCAACTGTTCCACCTGTTTAAAACATCTACCTATTCACAGGAGTAATCATGGATCGAATGATCTATGTTTCCATGACTGGCGCAAAGCATACGCTGGGACAGCAAGCCGCCATGTCGCACAATTTGGCGAACGCAAACACGACCGGCTACCGTGCCGAGACCAGTGTATTACGGGCCGTGCCGATCCTCGGCAATACGCTGCCGACGCGGGCATTCGTGGTGGATTCCAGCGCGGGCGCGGATTTCCGCCCCGGTACCGAGCAGCATACGGGGCGTGAACTTGATGTAGCAGTACAGGGACCAGGGTGGATAGCCGTGCAGCTGGAAGATGGCAGCGAAGCGTACACACGCAACGGCAGCCTGCATATCAGCTCCGCCGGAATATTGCAGACTCGCAACGGCCTGAATATACGGGGCGATGCCGGACCGATTTCCATTCCGCCGAATACCGTCGTCACGATGGGGAGGGACGGGACGGTCTCCACGGTGCCGGCAGGGGCGGGTTCGAACGAACCGAGCATCTCCTCGACAATTGGCCGCATCAAGCTGGTCAATCCTCCCGAGGCCCAGCTCACGCGCGGCCTGGACGGATTGTTCCGGCTGGCGGCCGGCGGCGAGTCCGAGGCCGATGTCGAGGTTACGCTCAGCAGCGGCGCCTTGGAGGGCAGCAACGTCAATGTAGTCGAGGCCTTGGTCGACATGATCTCGCTTTCCCGCCAGTTTGAAATGCACATGAAGATGCTCAAGAATGCCGAGGGTAATGCTCAACGCGCCAGTGTCCTCCTGTCGGTAAACGGCTGATACCCGAACGCCAGACTCCGCTGTAATCCTTGCAATAATCCACAAGTAGGTCGGGCTCCGCCCGACATCGTTTTTGATTGTCGGGCGGAGCCCGACCTACTTGCGCATAGCGCGTTACGCCTAATCCAACATCGATCAATTCGCGTTATCCACAGGACGATTTCTTCTTATCGAACCAGGATGAAACCGGAAAGAAACACGGAATTGACCCTCTTTTCCACGCGCTGGGCATCTCGGCGCTGTTATACGATGTCGCAAATATCGCCATTGCAGCCAACGGCTGCACAGCACCCTTACCGCTTAACCTTCAGGAGAACCACTTGATTCGCTCGCTCTGGATTTCAAAGACCGGTCTGGATGCACAACAGACCCAGATGGATGTCATCGCCAACAATCTGGCAAATGTCAGCACCAACGGGTTCAAGCGCTCGCGTGCGGTGTTCGAGGATCTGATATACCAGACGTTGCGCCAGCCTGGCGCGCAATCATCGCAGCAGACCCAACTGCCGTCCGGCCTGCAGATTGGTACTGGCGTCAGGCCGGTCGCCACGGAGCGCGTGTTTACCCAAGGCAACTTGCAGCAGACCGGCAACTGGAAGGACGTGGCGATTAACGGCCAGGGATTCTTCCAGGTACTGCGGCCGGATGGCTCGACAGCCTATACGCGTGACGGCTCATTTCAGATTGATGCCGAGGGACAGCTCGTCACCTCGAGCGGATATCAGATTCAGCCCGCAATCACCATTCCTCCCAATGCTCAGAGCGTTACCATTGGCCGCGACGGCGTTGTGACCATAACCCAGCAGGATTCTCCTCTCCCGGCGCAGGTAGGTTCGCTGCAACTTGTTACTTTCATCAATCCGGTGGGTTTGCAGGCGGTCGGTGAGAACCTCTTTATCGAAACCGGCTCCAGCGGCACCCCTAACCTCAACACGCCGGGCGCGGATGGTACCGGATTATTGAGCCAGGGCTATGTGGAAACTTCCAACGTCAACGTGGTGGAGGAGTTGGTCAACATGATACAGACCCAGCGTGCCTATGAAATTAACAGCAAGGCGGTCCAGACCTCGGATCAGATGCTGCAGCGCCTATCGCAAATGTAGAAATGGCAAATATGGAAACAATGACGGGAGGCGGCAATGTATCGCACGCATACGGGCAATCTCGGTGAACACTGATCTCCTTCAGCGATGCCGACGGTTGGCAGCATCCATGTTGCTCATGGCGGTCATGCTGGCCGGATTGTCTGGCTGCATAAGTCTGCCGGCCCCGGCATCGATCGTGCAGCAACCGATGTCTTCCCGCGCGGCCCAGGCAGGAGCGCCACCTCCCAACGGCGCGATTTATCAGGCGGGCATTCAGCACCGGCCATTATTTGAAGATCGCCGTGCGCGTCAGGTGGGCGATATCCTGGTGATCGTCCTCAACGAAAAAACCAACGCAAGCAAGAGATCCAACAGCAGCGCCAATAAGAACGGCGAGGTAAATGTCGGTATCCCGCCCATTGTATTCGGCGTGCCCATCACCAAGAAAGTGGACATGGGAGCCTCTACCTCCAACGATTTCGCCGGGAAGGGCGAGGCGGCTTCCGCCAACAATTTTACCGGCACGATTAGCGTCACCGTGCTTGAAGTGCTGCCTAACCGCAATCTGGTGGTAAGTGGCGAAAAGCAATTGTCGATGACGCAGGGCACCGAGTACATCCGTTTCTCCGGTGTAGTCCGCCCCGAGACCGTCATCAACAACATGGTTTCGTCCGTGCAGGTGGCTGACGCAAAAATCGAGTACAAGGCCAACGGCTACATTGATGAGGCACAGACAATGGGGTGGCTCTCACGCTTTTTCCTGACCGTCTCGCCGTTTTGACGAACGCATGAATTGAATGATTACCGCGATCCCAGCGAACCCATGACGCCCCTATCCTTCAGATCTGCCGTTCACTTACTGTCTATTCTGTGGATTGGGTGCTACGCCATGGCGGGCCCGGCACACGCCGAGCGCATCAAGGATCTTGCCTCGGTCCAGGGCATGCGCACAAACCAGCTTATCGGCTATGGCCTGGTGGTGGGACTGGACGGGACGGGCGATCAGACTATCCAGACACCATTTACCATACAGACGCTTACCAATATGCTGATGCAAATGGGCATCAATGTCCCGCCCGGCACCAACATGCGTTTGAGAAACGTGGCCGCCACCATGGTGACGGCCACGTTACCGCCGTTCGCCCAGCCCGGCCAGGTTATCGATGTGACGGTTTCGAGCATGGGCAATGCAAGAAGCCTGCGCGGCGGCACATTACTGATGACGCCGCTCAAGGGCGCCGATGGTGAGGTCTACGGGATGGCCCAAGGCAACCTGGTGGTTGGCGGAATCGGTGCGGCGGCCAGCGGCAGCAGGGTAACGGTCAATCATTTAAGCGCCGGTCGTATTTCCGGCGGTGCGACAGTCGAACGGGCGGTGCCTGCGGTGCTGACCCAGGGCAATGGCATACGGCTCGACCTCAACGCCACCGATTTTTCCAATACCAGACGGATAGTGGAAGCGATCAACGCCCGCTTCGGCGAGGGCACCGCCTCGGCACTGGATGGGCGAGCGATTCAGGTACGAGCACCCGAGGGCAGCGACCAGCGCGTAGCATTCATCGCGGAAGTGGAAAGCATGAATATCAGCCCGGCGCCGGCCCAGGCAAGGGTTATCGTCAACAGCCGTACCGGTTCAGTGGTCATGAACCAGTCGGCCACGGTTGACGCCTGCGCCATCGCCCACGGCAATTTATCGGTAGTTATCAGCACCGAGCCGGTAATCAGCCAGCCCGGGCCGTTTTCCAGCGGGCAGACCGTGCAGGCACAGCGCTCGACGATCGAGATCAAGCAGGAGTCGGGGATGCTGACAATGGTTGAAGGTGCATCGCTGGCAGAGGTGGTGAAGGCATTGAATGCAATCGGCGCGACGCCACAGGATCTGCTGTCGATTCTTCAGGCGATGAAATCGGCCGGCGCGCTAAGGGCGGAACTGGAGGTCATCTGATGGTTGCTTCGGCTGATCTGTCTACCAAGTTCGCCCTGGATGTGCAGGCGGTGAACGAGTTGCGCATTGCGTCGAAAAAAGACAGCCACGCAAGCCTTGAAGCCGCAGCCCGGCAGTTTGAAGCCCTGTTCATGAACATGATGCTGAAGGCCATGCGCGACGCCACGCCCCAGGATGACTTGATAGACAGCGAGCAGAGCCGCCTCTACACATCGATGCTCGACCAACAGCTCTCGCAGAGCATGGCATCGCGTGGGGTAGGCCTGGCCGATGTCATGATAAGGCAACTACGTGGCGGATTGCCGCCGGAACCGGAACCGGAACAGGAAGCACCTGCGCCGGCTTCCGCCGTCACTGGTCAGCAGTCTGCCGGCGACATTCCCTCTTTAGCGCGATTGCAATCAAACCTGGTTACCCAACAGCGAGCGCAACCGTCGACCCCAGTAGCCGAGCCTGAATTATCGGGACCATCGAGTCCACTGGCACTGCCAATAAATCCGCGAGCTGAATCGCCCGCTCCAGTAGTACCTCAACCCGCAGCGCACTCACATGTGATGGAGTTTCAGACCAAACTGATGCCGTACGCCCAGCAGGCCAGCCAGGCGACCGGCATACCGGCGCTGTTCATGCTGGGACAGGCTGCGTTGGAAAGTGGATGGGGCAAGCGCGAGCTTCGCGGGCCGGATGGCTCACCCAGCTACAACCTGTTTGGCGTAAAGGCCGGTGCGAGCTGGAAAGGCCCTGTAGTGGAATCCGTAACGACAGAATACGTCGGCGGCGTGGCTCGCAAGAGCGTGGAAAAATTCCGTGCTTACAGTTCTTATGCGGATGCCTTTGGCGACTACGCAAACCTGCTGCGCAGCAATCCACGCTATGCGCAAGTGCTTGCACAGGCAGTGCAAGGCCTCGATGCGGAAAGTTTTGCGCAAGGCCTGCAACAGGCGGGATATGCGACCGACCCGAATTACGCCGACAAACTTAGCCAGATCATCAGGACCACCCAATGGTCCGGCGAAGCACCGCTGTAAGCGCCACTGCCGATATTTCCCCTCGCTGCCCTGGACACTGCCAAATTGGACTAAACGGACTAAATATTTTTGATCCTGAGCCGTTAATATCAAATGAATACGGATAGGATTTGGAGACAATATGGCTAACGGCATTTTTGGTATCGGTCTCAGCGCACTCAACGCGGCTCAGCAAGGCTTGCTTATTTCCGGCCACAACGTCAGCAATGCGGCCACGCCCGGCTACACTCGCCAGCAAACCGTACAGTCAGCCAGCGGCGCGCAAGCCACCGGCAGCGGATTCATCGGCCGGGGGGTGCAGGTCGATACGGTAAAGCGCGTATATAACCAGCTGCTGGTCAGCCAGGTTGCACAGGCAAAAACGGAGTCGGCCCAGCTCGATACCTATTTTGCGCAGATGAGCCAGATAGATACACTGCTGGCGGACCCCACCGGACGGCTCGGCCTGGTGCCGGCGCTGCAGGATTTTTTCGGTAGTGTGCAACACGTTGCCACCAGCCCATCCGACGTCGCCTCCCGGCAATCCATGTTGTCCAACGCCGAGGTGCTGGTACGGCGTTTCCAGTCGCTGAACGACAGTCTGGATGAGATCCAGGGTGGGACGAACGCACAGATCGAGGATAGCGTCTCGCTTATCAATACGCTGGGTGCGAAAATCGGCGAGCTGAACGCAACCATCAGCCTGGCCGAGGGCAGCGCTGGCGGCCAGCCTGCAAACGACTTGCGGGACCAGCGCGACGAACTGGTGATGCAACTCAACAATGAGGTGCGCGCGCAGGTCGTTGAACAGAGCGATGGCAGCTACAGTATCTTCATCGGCACGGGTCAGTCCCTGGTCGTGGGTTCAACCGCCTTCCAGCTCGCTACAGCAGCGTCTCCGGTTGACCCGCACCACCTTGAAATAGGTTACGTTGCCGGAGGGAATACTTTACCGATCAAGGAATCGAGCCTGAATGGCGGCAAGCTGGGCGGCCTGTTGCAATTTCGCAATGGCGAACTCGATGCCGCCCGCAACGGCCTGGGGCGCGTTGCTATCGGTCTGGCGGGCACATTCAACGACCAGCACCGGCTGGGGCAGGATGCGCGCGGCAAACTGGGCGGCGAATTCTTTACAATACCGAGCCCATCGGTGACGTCATCCGCAAAAAATACCGGCAGCGCGGTCATTGCCGCTGATATCACTGGTTACAATGCCCTTACCACCAGCGATTATCGGTTGCGTTACGATGGCGCCAATTATACCCTCACGCGGCTTAACGACGGCGTCGCGGAAACCTTTGCAACGCTCCCGCAGACTGTGGATGGCGTACGTTTGAATATTGCTTCCGGCACTGCTGTTGCGGGAGACGAATTTCTGATCCGGCCCACGATAAACGGCGCAGGACAAATTGAGGTGGCCATTCAGGATACCGATCTGATCGCCGTCGCCGCGCCGATCCGAACCGATGCGCCGCTTGCCAACACTGGCACCGGACGCATCAGCGCCGGCAGTGTCAATACGCCGCCGCCCCCCAACCCTAATCTTAAAGAACCGGTGACCTTTACCTTCACCAGCGCCACGACGTTCGATGTGAGCGGGAACGGAACCGGCAACCCGACCGGTATTGCATACACTTCCGGCAGCCCGATCAGTTTCAACGGATGGACCGTGACCCTTACGGGGATACCCAAGCCGGGGGATACATTCAGCATTGGCCCCAACGACAACGGGACAACGGACAACCGCAACGGCTTGCTGCTTGGCGCATTGCAGAGTAGCCGCACTCTGGCGGGCGGCACCGCGAATTATCAGGGCGCCTATGGTCAGGTGGTCAGCCTGATAGGTAACAAGACCCATGAACTGGAAATCACCAGTACCGCCCAGTCGGCATTTCTAAACCAGGCGCGGGCTTTGCAGCAATCCCAGTCGGGCGTGAATCTGGACGAAGAAGCCGCCAATCTGATGCGCTATCAGCACGCGTATCTCGCAGCCAGCAAGGTAATACAGACGGCCAACCAGATGTTCGACGCGCTGCTCGATATTACTAGGTAACGAGCGGGCGCAGATTATCCATGCTCGGGCCAGTGGATAGTCTGCAAAAAGGCGGATAGATATAGAATTACCAAAAAGGAGTTCTCATGCGAGTCAGCAGTAATATCAGCTTTGAAATCGGCATTGCCGCTCTCAACCGGCAGCAGGCCGCGCAGGTGAAAGCCCTGCAGCAGATTAGCAGCGGGCAGCGCGCGCTGACGCCCTCCGAGAATCCCGCAGCCTATGTCCGGGCACTTGAAGTATCGCAGGCCGATTCAGCCAATATGCAATACGCGATAAACCGGCAGAATGCAGCCGCAAGTTTCGGAATGCTGGAAGCTACCCTCGGAGATGTAACGAATTTATTGCAGAACGCGCAGGGACTGGCCGTGTATGCGGTTAACGGCACCCTTACCGACAGCGGGCGCAGCGCCATTGCAACAGAATTACGGGGGAATCTTGACGAACTGCTGGGCCTGGCAAATCGCACTGACGGGAACGGGCAGTACTTGTTTTCCGGCTTCCAGGGTGCGACCAAGCCATTTGCCGACACGGGCAGCGGCATACAGTATCACGGCGACGAAGGACTTCGCATGGTTCAGGCCAGCTCATCCCGCCAGCTTGCTGTGAACGAATCGGGACGAGAAGTATTCGAGCGGATCCCGGCGGACGGGGGAGGGTACCAGAGCATGTTCAACACACTCTCCAATCTGATCAACCTGCTTGAAACCCCCGTGACCGATGACGCCAGCAAGGCTGCGCTCGCCAACGGGTTAAGCACCGCCCAAAACAACCTCTCCAACGCGCTGGACAACGTGTTGCGAGTCCATGCATCGGTAGGCACGCGGATGAAAGAGGTGGATACGCTCAACGACAGCGGCAACGATCTGGCTATTCAGTACAAACAACAGCTATCCGACCTGCGGGAGGTTGATTACGCCAAGGTCATCAGTGATTTGACCCAACAGCAGACTTATCTGGAGGCCACGCAGAAAGCATTCTTGAAAGTGCAGGGGTTGTCGCTGTTTGACTATATTCGGTAGTGCTGGGCCGCGCGACCGGGTACTCAAACGCCAGTAAATCTACTGAGCTGGGTTTATCGCAGAGCTGGCAGTAAATCACGAGTTTACAGGCCTGTAGAATCAACCAAAAGGCAAATGGACTGGAATCTGCTTCAAGATCCATCAAAGTATGGTACATATAGGTGTAGTTTTTAATTTCTTGTTAGGGCTGTAAACACCACGTCAATTGGGGACGATTTTGATTGATCTCGGGACGGCTAGCTTTCGCATTCAGGTACCGAGTCTTCCGCCGAGCGAGCTTGAATCATTCTCCATCTCCCTTTTCGATACATGGGAAAGAAGTGTCTAGCAAGGTCTCGCTCTCAACGACTACGCGCTGTCTTTGCGTATTGAAGAAGGGTCAGTTAAGGGCCTTGGGAAGGTCGCAGCAACTTTGGCAGCTCTCTATTTCGGCATTGGTCAATATGGCTCGTTCATAAATGGTTTGCAGGTAATAAGATCCCAAGTTGCCACAGTTACTACCGCGCTAACCGATAGCGCTTCGCTAGGGCTACCAGGAGCAATCTGTGCTCCCAAAATTCGCAGGTGTGGTGCCATGCTTGCAAAGCTACAAACCTTGTTCAACAAGGTGCAACGCGGCGAACTGAGCGTTAACGACGCGATGCGCGAAGCGAGAGTTTTGCTAGGCGATGATGGTGCCGGGTCCCCAGACTTCATGACCCCGCTGCAGTCGGCTCTGGAAGATGCGCCACGGTTCCCTCAGCAAATACCCCTTCCGTACGAACTTCAAGACGATGAGGTAATAGAGTTGGATCGTGCTCAGCGTCCGCCAGTGCCGCCTCAACCGCGTCCAGCGCCGCCAGAGGACCTCTTCCGTGTCGAGGTATGGCGCGACTCGAAGAAATCGGAACGTCATGTCACCTTGGTTAAACTCTAGTCTTTTCTTCGCGTAGGGCGTGAATATTCAGAAAAAATGGGGACAGACTCGATTGGATGACTACCATGGAGTCCGACCCATTGAACTCGCACAGTTCTAACGGTCTTACCAGTGCGGCGACTCCGCATTGGCACGCGTTGCCTCTTCCTTGCGAAGAAAAGCTAGCACCATGCACTCTAACGCGTCGCGATTTCCCTCTGCGGATTCTTGCACGCATTCGTGAAGCCAACCATCTTGCCAAGCAGAAAACACCAAAGGATTTATGTAGGATTTCCGGCAAACCGCAGGGGTATTGCGTAACTCTTCAGCAACTTTCTTCGTGGCGGATACAACGCAGGTTCTGAGGGCACGTTTAGTTGGAAGCTCCGGCAAAGGCGTATTCAGCATCAGTTCAAACGCTCTCACTGTCGCCCCCCATGTTCGAAAATCCTTGGCGGTAAACTCGGCATTCATGGTTTCGCGGAGGTAGCTGTTTACCTGCTCCGCCCCGATGGTGCGCCGCTTGCCGTTATCATCCAGATATTGAAAAAGATTCTTGCCTCTCAGCTGTTGACAATCAAGGATGATTTTCACGATACGCCTGTCGTCGATATTGACTTCATGCTCGATTCCGCTCTTGCCTCTGAATCTTAGTAGTACGCGTCGCTCATTGATGAAGGCGAGATGACGTTTCCGTAGCGTTGTCAGCCCGAAGCTATGGTTGTCGCGGGCATAAGACAGGTTGCCAATTCGCACACGCGTGGTATCAAGCAGGCTTACTATAGCCGCAACCACCTTTTTCCGCGGCAAGCCCCGTTTTCTCAGATCGCCCCGCAGGCGCTGACGAAGCTCTGGTAGCGCTTCTCCGAATTCCGCCATTCGCCCAAATTTAATGCCGTCCCGAACTGCATTCCAATCAGGATGATAGCGATACTGCTTGCGCTTGCGGGCATCCAGTCCGGTTGCCTGCAGGTGCCCTTCTGCGTGAAGGCAGATCCAGACGTCGGTATAGGCGGGGGGTATTGCCAGATGGGCAATGCGTTCAAGCTCGGCCTCATCGGTCAGCGCCTTTTCATCGGGACCGATGTAGCGAAATCCGTCGCCACACGGAAGCCTTCGGATTCCCGGTTCGTTATCCGAAACATAAATCAGTCCAACACCAGCGGCCTGTGCCGCCAGAGCCTCTACCCTTGGTGCACCGGGCCCATTGTTTTTTAGCGAGAAAGTCACCCAGTTCCTTGTTGTCCCAACCTCACTACATACAACATTGACAAGCCGCAAGGGTTGAAGTGCTGCAAGAAGTCTACAATGGAACTCGGGAATTTGCCACGGCAGGAACGACAGCGAATGGCGCTCGCAATCCGCAACGCTGAAAACAAACATGACGTTGAGGCTGAGGTATTGGAGCGGCATTACGCAGTGTCAATCCAGCATGCCGGACGTGATAAAATTACCCCGCAAAGAATTCATGCAAAATGAAGACTTCATATCAGATTCACAAGAAAGGGGTTACAAGAATAACCGGGGAATAGCAGAGGGTCAGCCACGATTGATGTGCCTCTGCCTGAGTGCGTTCCTCGCGACAGGGCAATCCGACGTATCTGTTCCAACTCAGGAGAACCAGGATGGTCAATAAGAACACGATTTGTCTATGGTACGACGGCACCGCGTTGGACGCCGCGAAGTTCTACGCCGAGACATTCCCGGACAGCGCGGTTGGGGCGGTCCATCGCGCGCCTGGTGATTATCCTTCGGGCAAGCAGGACGATGTCTTGACGGTCGAGTTCACGGTAATGGGCATCCCTTGTCTCGGTCTGAACGGGGGCCCAGCATTCAAGCACAACGAGGCATTCTCGTTCCAGGTTGCGACCGACGACCAGGCCGAAACGGACCGCTTGTGGAACGCGATTATCGGAAACGGCGGCCAGGAAAGCGCTTGCGGCTGGTGCAAGGACAAGTGGGGACTGTCGTGGCAGATCACGCCACGCGCCTTGACGGCCGCGATCACCGATCCTGATCGAGCAGCGGCCAAGCGTGCGTTCGAAGCCATGATGGAAATGGGTAAGATCGACATAGCTGTGATCGAAGCGGCTCGACGTGGCTAACGCTCCCGATGCCCAACCCATGTCGCCGCGACTGAGCGTATGCTTGTGTTGGCTGGGAATGGCCGCTTTGGCCGCTTTGGGTCGGAAGCGAACATTCAAGATCTGACACATGCTGTCAGATCTAATCACAATTTATACAGATTATAATGGGCGCATGAACAACGTCTATGCAGCTATTGAACCGCCACGTGCCGAGATTGATTCACTTGAAGAGCCTGTTCTCTTGGAGTTTGGCGCTCCGTGGTGTGGATACTGCCGTGCGGCCCAACCGTTGATTGCCTCGGCCTTTTCCAACCGTCCTTCCATACGCCATATCAAGATCGAAGATGGCAAGGGTCGTCGGCTAGGGCGCTCCTTCGGGGTGAAACTCTGGCCCACCCTGATCTTTTTGAACCAGGGGAAGGAGATCGCCCGCCTGGTGCGGCCTACCGATTCTGCCGCAATCAGCAAAGCCCTGGGCGACCTCGACAGGATATCGTGACGCCTGCTTTCCCGGGCGCATGCGGTTATTTGCACCACGATATTGAATAATTCAGCGTTTGAATAATTCAGCCAAGCGTTCTTTTTCAAAACCTGATTCAAGCATGAGCTCTCCCATATCCCGATTTCCTCATCTCAATGCCGCCGTGTATCTGCTTGATGCCGATACGCTCCGGTGCAAATACGCCAATATAGCGGCCCAGCGGGATTCGCAATATTCGATGGCTGAGTTGCACGAGCTCATGCCGCGCGGCGATGTCCCTGGCTTCGCGGCGGAAAGCTTATGGTCCTTGCAGTCTCCGTTGCGCGCGGGCGAAAAGCAGGAGGTGGAGGGCGAGACATATTTTAGGCGCAAGGACGGCACTATTTTTCCGGTAGCAGTGCGCTTGCACTTATGGCAAGGCTCCGGTACGTCGTTGCTTATCATTCTTGCAAACGATATCACCCGGCATGGCACTGGTGCAATCAGCACTCAGGCTGTAAAAGGTGTACAAGGGAAGAAGCGGGAGGAATCAGGGCGGACAGGAAGGGGAGAAGCTTATCCGCCAGCTATTATTTCAAATGCCCCAGGCATGGTGTTCCAATACGTATTGCATGAGAATGGCAATCACTCCATGCCATTCGTAAGCGACCAGTGCGTGAATCTGCTTGATATCGCCGTCAAGGAGCTGCAGGCAAACCCCGCACTGCTTCTGGATCTGGTACTGCCGGGCGGGGACCGTGAGAGCCTGCGTCAATCCAGGGCGCACTCGGCCGCCAGCCTGACGACATGGAACTGGGAAGGCCGCCTGTGGATAGAGTCTTACCGCGATACAAAGTGGGTCAGCTTGCGCGCCAGCCCCCGCCGGGAGCCAGGAGTTGGGGTAATCTGGGAAGGAATCATTATCAACGTTACGCAAAGCAGGCGCAGGGAAACAGAACTCAAGGAATCGCATGAACGCCTGAAGGAGGTGTCATCCCATGTTATGGCGGCACGGGAACACGAGCGTATCCGCATTGCCCGCGAAATTCATGATGACCTGGGCGGTAATCTCACGGCTATCAAGATTGACCTCGACTGGCTGGCACGACATGTTGGCGAGGGCAGCAACGGCGGCAGAGAGGAGAGTTCAGCCTTGGAGGCAAAAATCCACACCGTGTCCCACATGGTGGATCGCACAATGCATTCGATACAGCGCATCTCCCGCGATCTGCGTCCCGGCATCATGGATTTTGGCATCATTGCGGCAATTGAATGGGAATCGAGCGAATTTGCGAAACGGCTTGGCATTCCTTGTGAAGTGACATGCCCTGCGCAGGATGTCGACCTGGAACCGGATATCGCGGTTGCCGTGTTCCGTATTTTTCAGGAAGCCCTTACCAATATCAGCAAGCATGCGCAGGCTTCATGCGTCTGGGTAAGGCTGCATGCAACTCAGCGGCAACTGGAGCTGGAAGTGCGCGATAACGGTTGCGGCATCATGCTCCCGGACCGCATGAAGCTTGATTCGTTTGGTATTCGCGGCATGATCGAGCGTGCCCGCCTTCTCGACGGAAAACTGACCGTGGGCAGCGGCCAGAAACAAGGTACAACGGTGCTTCTATCAATTCCGCTCGTACCGGAACCGAGCGACCCGTTTATGGATTCTGTCATCCTGCTATCGAAAGCGCGGCGGTCATGAATGTACTGATCGTCGATGACCATGCCATTGTACGCCAGGGTCTGCGGCAGATCCTGCTGGAGAGCGATAAGGTCATGCTTATCGGGGAAGCGGATTGTGGTTCGGAGGCGATGCGGCAAGTACGCGACGGCGAATGGGACGTTGTCGTGCTGGATATATCGCTGCCCGACAGGAACGGCATCGAAGTCCTGAAGCACATCAAAAAGGAGCACCCTAAAATTCGCGTACTCATGCTCAGCATGCATGAGGAAGGTTTGTACGCCATTCGAGCGCTAAAGGCGGGCGCGTCTGGTTATATCACCAAGCAAAGTGCCCCGAGCGAGTTGATGGCTGCCATTCAACAGGTCTCGAGGGGGCGCAAATATCTTACGACAAGCCTGGCAGAGGCGATGGCGGACAATCTCGGCACCGACCACGACCGGCCACCGCACGAAGCCTTGTCCGACAGGGAATACCAGACGCTATGCCTGATCGCCTCGGGTAAAAGCCTTACCGATACAGCTGATGAAATGTGCCTGTCTGTCAAGACTGTCAGCGTGTATCGCAGTCGCCTGCTGGAGAAGATGAAGCTCAAGAACAACGCCGAGTTGACTCACTACGCGATCAAGAACGGCCTGGCCTGAATCCGGGCCGCTCCTGGGCCGGATTTTGGGAGGCTATCTCCCTTCCCGCATGTATTCGCATGTATTTTCGCGGTCTATCTGTCTAAAAGTGCTCCTCGTGCCTATCTATCAGGATTTATTGCGCCCTTAATACTTGGACTCGAAGCGCAAAGTTCAATATAAGACGTAGATCAGCCGCTGATTGGCGAATCGAGCACGCTCTTCTCCACTTATCATGTGCAATTCAAGGAGGATTCTTGCTTTCGAGAGAGACGGGACTGATAGACCCGCTCCTTGATTGAGTGGCTTCTCCCAGGAAAAAAATAGCAAACCATTTTTTCACTCCAAAGCTAGCCACAGGAACAAAAATATTTCGCCAAGAAAAACTTGACGAACCGGCTAAATGTTTTTCCCGACCCTCCGTTAATAAACCTAACAGCGGTTGATCAGTCTCGGACAGGCGAGGCGAACCAAAGTTAACGCTATACCGGCGTAATCCATAAAACTTAGTCGAGGAGATTCACATGGCTGCAATTATCAACACCAACGTGATTGCGTTGAATGCGCAACGCAATCTTAACAGTTCGCAAAACGCGCTTGCCACTACGCTGCAGCGTTTGTCCTCGGGCCTGCGTATCAACAGTGCCAAGGATGACGCGGCAGGACTGGCGATTTCCGAACGCATGAGTTCGCAGATTCGCGGCCTGAACCAGGCTGTCCGCAATGCCAACGACGGCATCTCGATGTCGCAAACCGCCGAAGGCGCGCTGGGCGAGATCGGCAATAACCTGCAACGCATCCGCGAACTGGCCGTTCAGTCGAGCAACGCGAGCAACAGCGTAAGCGACCGTACCGCGCTCAACAACGAAGTGCAGCAGATCAAAGCCGAAATCGACCGCGTGGCTTCAACGACAGCGTTCAACGGTATCAAGTTGCTCGATGGCACCTTTACCAATCAGGCATTTCAGGTCGGGGCCAACGTCGGTGAAACCATCTCCATCACCAGCCTGGTCAATGCGCAAAGCGCGTCCCTGGGTACCAGCACCACTACCACCGCCAATGTAACCGGTGTTGCCGCAACCGCTTTCACGGCTACAACGGACGACATTGCCGCAGGCGCCCTCAAAATCAACGGTGTAGACGTAGGTGCCATTGCCGCCGCTGGCACTGCTCCTCTTCAAGGGGCAGCCGTCGCGGCGGCCATCAACTTGGTGTCGGGTACAAGCAACGTTACCGCCACAGCCAATGGTGCTGGCGTAGTGACGCTGACCAACACTTCGGGTAGCACCACAATTGTAGCCATGAGCGGCACAGCCACCACGGCGCGGACTGGCCTGACAGCGGGTACGACGGCAGTTACGACCGCCAGCGTCGTGGGTTTTGCGGGAGTGAACATCAGCACCACTGCGGGCGCTCAAACTGCCATCGCCTCAATGGATTCGGCTCTGAGCGCGCTTAACGCTGCGCGTGCCGACCTGGGTGCGTATCAGAACCGCTTCTCGTCAGCGGTCTCGAACCTGCAAACCACAGCAGAGAATCTGTCCGCTTCCCGCAGCCGTATCGTCGATACCGATTTTGCCGCTGAAACCGCTATTCTTTCGCGCAACCAGGTACTGCAACAAGCAGGCACGGCAATGTTGGCTCAAGCCAATGCACTTCCGCAAAGCGTGCTGGCGCTGCTGAGAGGATAACAGGAACTATACGGTTTTCGATCAGCGAACAAGGAATCCGGGGCGGCGCCCCGGGTTCGCTTTTTCAATCGCTTCCGGAGCCCCCATGGAAACCAGGCACATTGGAGCTGGCACTCAAGCCGCTGTAATCCCCGTAAATTCGCTGGAACGCAATTCGGTGCCACCGTCCGGGGACGTACAAAACCGTCTGGACCGTGCGCTATCGCCGGCAAGTGTGCGACCGGCAAAGGAAATGGCGCAGGAAATCAGCCAGCCAGTCACCTCGACGCTGGAATTCAGTATTGACGCCGAGAGCGACATGGTGGTGGTAAAGATCATCGATAGCACAACACGGGAATTAGTGCGGCAAATTCCCATGGAGGAGATGCTGGCCTTGGCCAAGGCACTGGGCCGTTTAAAAGGCCTATTGTTGAACACGAAAGTTTAACTGGCCTCCGAGGCCAGAATTTGACTAACAGCACAAAACGGGAGGCAGATATGGGTATCACCGCGCCAGGCATGGGCTCGAATCTGGATGTGAACAGCATTGTCAGCCAACTGATGGCAGTCGAACGGCAACCCCTTGCGTTGCTGGACCGTCGCGAAGCCGATTATCAGGCCAAGCTGTCCGCCTATGGGACGCTGAAGGGTGCAGTGGCTGCATTCCAGACTGCAATGCAAGGGCTCGCTGATCCCGCCAGATTCCAGGCCGCCACAGCCAGTGTGGCAGATACTTCCATACTGACTGCTACCACTAATAGCACGGGTAAGGCTGTACCAGGCAGCTACTCGGTGGAAGTGCAGCAATTGGCGCAACAACAGAAAATCCGCTCAGAGGGGTTTGCCAGTACCAACAGTACGGTTGGCAGCGGCACCCTGACCATTCAATATGGCGACTATGATAGCGGCCTGAACACTTTTACGCTGAACAACGCCAAACCCGCGCAGACGCTGACCATCGACCCCGCCAATAATACGCTTTCGGGGGTGCGCGACGCAATTAATGCAGCCAATATCGGTGTTAGCGCGACAATCATCAACGACGGCAGTAGTAACCGGCTGGTGTTGACGGCCAAGGATGCAGGCGCCACCAATAGTATAAAGATCATCGCGAGCGACAACGACGGCGCTGACCTGGATAATGCCGGCCTGTCTCAGCTTGCCTTCGACCCCACAGCTGCCGCGGGCTCAGGCAAGAATCTGACGCAGGTCCAGGCGGCGCAGGACGCCAAGCTCCAGATCGACGGAATTGCCATCAGCAAGAGCTCGAACACGATTACCGATGTGATTGAGGGTGTGACACTCAACCTGCTCAAAAATAATGCGGGCACCCCAACCACACTTGATGTGGCGCGCAACACAACGGGTGTCAAGGCATCGGTGGAAGCATTCGTCAAATCGTTCAATGCCGTTAATCAGACGCTCGCCGACCTGAGTTCGTACAACACGGTGGCTAAAAAGGGCGGGGTGTTACAAGGAGATTCAGCGGCGATGTCCATCCAGCGCTGGCTCCGCGCCACGGTATCGGCCGCAACGGGAAGCACGAGCGGCGCGGCAGGCAGTTTTACCTCGTTGTCGCAAATCGGTGTCGCTTTCCAGAAAGACGGCAGCCTGGCGCTGGATGCCACCCGGCTCCAGACTGCAATGGATGCCGGCTTCGACCAGATCGCCAGCCTCTTCGCCGCAAACGGCAAATCGACCGATAGCCTGATCGCCTACAGTGGTGCGACCGACAAGACGGCGGCCGGAAACTATGCCGTAACAATCGCCCAGCTGGCTACCACGGGCAGCCTCACCGGGAGCCAGGCAGCAGGGCTGACCATTATCGCCGGCATCAATGATCAAATTGATATCACAACCGACGGGGTGGCTGCCAGTATTACGCTTGCGGCGGGAATTTACGCATCGGCCGATGCGCTGGCGGCCGAGGTGCAAAGCAAGTTGAATGGCAACACCAGCCTGACGACGGCAGGCAGCTCAGTTGTGGTTTCGCAATCCGGCGGCGTGCTCGCCATCTCGTCGGCACGCTACGGTTCTGCATCCAGCGTCACTGTCACCGGTGGCAATGGCGCCGGCAATCTTCTGGGTGCGAGTCCGATAACCACAGGAGGCGCGGATGTCGCCGGCACCATTAATGGCGTGGCCGCGCTCGGAACAGGCCAGACACTTACGGCCGTGGCCGGCACCGCGTCGGAAGGCTTGAGCCTTATCATCAAAGGCGGCCTGTTGGGCACGCGTGGAATGGTGGACTTCTCACGCGGTTCCGCCGACCGCTTGAACAAGCTAGCGGGAGACCTGCTGACCACCGACGGCATCCTTGCGAGCCGTGTCGATGGGCTTGCCAAGAGCATAAAGGATATTGACCGCCGCCAGGAAGTGTTCCTTCGGCGCATGGATGCGATCGAGGCGCGTTACCGGGCGCAATTCACTGCGCTGGATACGATGCTTAGCAGCCTGAATCAGACCAGCCAGTTTCTAACCCAGCAACTGGCCACTTTACCGAAAAACAATTCCTGAACGAAAAATAATTGCCGAAGGAGCCATTCGATATGTATTCAGCATCCCGCTGCGGCGTAAACGCCTATGCCCGTGTTGGCCTCGAGACCGGAGTCATCGCGGCCAATCCGCACAAGCTCATCCTGATGCTGTTTCAAGGCGCGCACGTGGCACTGTCTTCTGCCCTTGCGCATATGAAGACAGGCCAGATTACTGCCAAGGGAGAGGCCGTTTCCAAGGCCATCGCTATTATCAGTTGCGGCCTGCAAGCCAGCCTCGATGTTGAGGCTGGAGGCGAACTGGCCCAACAGCTGAATGCGCTGTACGAGTATATGAGCCGCCGCCTGTTGGAGGCCAACCTGCATAACAAGCCTGAATACATCGAAGAAGTGGCCCGCCTCCTTAGCGAGTTGAGTGAAGCCTGGGAAGCGATTGGTTTGCCCGCATCGTCCAATGGGAATGCCGACCACACCAATTCCTCAGTTCTGCAAGGTTCCGTAGCCGCCACCGATTTTGGTCAAGCGTGAGCATGATGAACAGCACAGAAAAAATCGCCGCCTATCAATCCATTTCCAATCTTACCGGCGAAATGGTGGAGGCTGCCCGCGCGAGCGAATGGGACAAACTGGAAATACTGGAGCATCGTTGCGCGGCCCTGGTGACGCAACTCAGAGCGGCGCCACCTGTCCGGCTTACGGTCGACATGCAGCAACAAAAAGTAGAGCTGATCCACAAGATACTGGCTGACGATGCGGAGATACGGACACATACCGAGCCTTGGATGAAAAGCGTTCAGACGCTGCTTGGCAACGCCGGAATGGCCCGGCGGGTACATCAAGCGTACGACACGCATACTTAGAGACGGCAAGGGCTAAACCTTGGTGGTTGGAGAACGCAGGCTGGAATTGAACATGTCTCACATCGCCGCCACCTCTTTCACGGAAGGAAGGGAATAATACCCAGCCTTTAGGGACATGGTTCCACCGCCTCTATGTAGATGGCTCCAAAGTGGATCAGGCTGCGCCCGACTATCAAAAAATGATGCCCTGCGTAGTCCGGCCTACTTCATTATTTCTTATCTTTCGCCAGGGAGACATATGCACAGCTTTTGTAGATTTTGTAGGATGGGTGGAGCAAAGCGCAACCCAACAAGATATGGAGCAAGAAAAGGCTCGATGATGATTACGCTTCGCTTAAGTAGGTCGGGCTATGCCCGACATCATTTTTACGATCGTCGGGCATAGCCCGACCTACTCCCGACATAATCTAATCGTCGGGCATAGCCCGACCTACCCGCCACATCATATAGAGACATAAAAATAAAGGCCAGGAGGAGGGAACCTCGATATGTCCGCGATAAATCCGCTCAATGAAGTAGTTCAAGTCCACTCCAGTGGTGCATCCTTCAACAGGCAGCCAGGATATACCGCGTTCCTGGCGGGACTGGAAGCAGGGCGGCATCTGCGAGCTTCAGTGCAATCCCGTCTTCCAAACGGGGAGTTTCTGGTGACAGTAGGTGCAAAAGACATGGCGGATGCCCAACTATTGCATATGAGGCTGCCTGCCGATATACGCCCCGGTGATGCGCTGAACCTGGTTTTCGTCTCACGGAATCCCCGGCCCACATTCATGCTCATGGCCGAACCTTCTTCAGCCGCAGTTTCCGTGCCGCTAAGTGAGACAGGACGCTTCATCAGCGATCTGTTGAGCCGCTCGACCCCTTCAGCAGGCAGCCTCACAACGTTATCCGGTACTGCTCCACTGCTTGCGGCGCCGCCTGCCGACGGTGTTCAATTGGCCGCGGTCCTGGCCCGCACGCTAGGCCAAAGCGGCCTGTTCTACGAGTCTCATCAGGCTCAATGGATAGCCGGGGAAAGGCCGCTGGAAGAATTGCTGCTAGAGCCGCAGGCGCCGCTATTCGGGTTGAGGGCGCGCTTGCCTGATCCAGCCGCACAGTCCAACGCACCCGTAATGGCCAGTATGGCACGCGACAGTGCCGCAAACGCGAATGCGCCGGTTCATCCTGATACTTTAGCCCTGGTGCGACAACAACTGGAAGTTTTCGAAACACGTCATATCACCTGGCAGGGTGTGGTGTGGCCCGGCCAGAAGGTTGAATGGGAGCTTTTCGAGGAAAAGCCCGCGGATACCGACGAGCCGAGCGAGTTTAATGAATCCGATGAACCTGGCCACGCTCCTGCCGCCTGGCAAACCCGCCTGAATCTTACCATGCCTAATTTGGGCCAGGTCTCGGCCAACCTGCGCTTTGACGCGTGTGGGGTCGAAATACGGCTTACCACAGCAAGCCCTGTTACGGCGTTCATGCTACGAGCGGGTGCGACGCCGCTCGCGAACGGACTGGATTCCGCCGGCATCAATCTGCGCGGAATGGGAGTCGAACTGGATGAATAAGCCCGATCCGTCCAAGGTGCATGGGATGGCAGTAGCGCTGGCCTATCACGCCAGCCGAGCGGCGCCACAAATTGTCGCGAAAGGTCGTGGGCTCATCGCCGAAACCATCATCAGCGAGGCGCGAGCCCATGGTATTTATGTGCACGAGTCGGCCGACCTGGTATCCCTGCTGATGCAGGTAGATCTGGACCAGTATATCCCGCCACAGCTTTATCGCGTGGTAGCGGAACTGCTCGCCTGGCTTTATAAAATGGAAGCTGGAATGGAGACCAGAACGGAAATCTCGGCGCTTCCCCGACCTGATCCAGGACCTCGCTAATCCGTTTGAACGCGTGGTTTATCCTTCGCCAGGCGCGCCAGATGCGTAAAACTTTGCGAGGTGTGTTTATCCACCTTCCGTTTTAAGACACGTCAATAGACAGGAAAACGGTGGGTGATATTAACTTGCCGAAGAGGTGCGGCTCGCCTATGATGATTTTAGGGTTGACGCATCGGCTATTAACTGCTTGTACCGAAATTCCCTTGCCGCCTATGCGGGACTCCATCCTTCGTGGTCAATGCGAGTTGCACGCGCACGATGCTTGACGACGACCGGCTATATCTTTGCCCGTGCACTGCCTTGGCAGTAGCCGCGCACAATCTTGCGCACCGCGCAAAAAGGAGAACATATGAATAAGTACAAGGTGGGCTATCTCGTTGGAAGCTTCTCAAGCACCTCGATCAATCGCTTGCTGGCGAAGGCGTTGGCGCACCTGGCGCCGCCTGAACTGGAATTGTCCGAAATCCCGATCAAGGATCTGCCGATTTACAGCCAGGACTACGATGCTGACTTTCCGCCAGCCGCGCGCGCCCTCAAGAAGGCCATAGCCGATGTCGATGCCATACTTTTCGTAACGCCGGAATTCAACCGCTCGATTCCTGGTGGCCTTAAAAATGCGATCGACTGGGCAAGCCGCCCTTGGGGCCAGAACTCTTTCTCTCACAAGCCTTCGGGTGTGATCGGCACTTCCCCCGGGGCGATCGGGACCGCCCTGGCACAGAGTCAACTGCGCGGCGTGTTGTGCTACTGCAATTCACCCCTGATGAATACTGTCGAGGCGCACATCCATTTCAAGCCTGGACTTATCACGGAAGATGGACAGGTTACCGAGGAGCGGACAGCCGAATTCCTCCGAAACTACATGAGCGAGCTGCATGCCTTCATCGTGCAAGTACTGACCGTGCTGCCGCGTGCCACCACCTGACGTACCGAACGAAGCCGACAGGAGTGTTTTCGTACGTGCGAAAATGCTCCATCTCCCGTTCCTGCTTCTAAGGCTCCGCTCCCCATTACGCTACGCTCTTGCTAACACTTCAATGAAAGAACATCATAGACTGCTCAAATGCGGTCTTTCAATTCCATACCCCTGTGCGAAGTCGACGCCCATCTTTCGTAGTGCTCCAAGGATCGAATCGTTCTCTACCGACTCGGCAATCGTCTCTATATGCATGACATGTCCTATGTTGTTTATCGCCCTGACCATGGCATGGTCGATGGGATCTTCGGTCATATCTTTCACGAACCCACCATCAATTTTCAAATAATCAACCGGCAAATGCTTGAGATAATTAAAAGAGGACATCCCGCTTCCAAAATCGTCGAGAGAAAAACGGCATCCCAGCGCTTTTAATTTGCGAATCAACATGGCGGCTTGCGTCAAGTTTGCAATTGCCGCAGTTTCCGTAATTTCGAAACAAATTCCGCAAGGTGGAATCTGATATAGATTGAATTGCTCCACAATATATTCATATAAAAGCTCGTCGCAGATGGATACGCCGGAGAGATTAATAAAGCATATACTCACCGCATTGCCCGAGGGATGCTGTTTCGCGTATTGTGCAAAGGCAGTAGCAATTACCCACCTGTCGAGTTGAATCATGACCCCGTAGCGTTCGGCAGCCGGGATAAATGCCATGGGTGGTACCAACATCCCGTCTTCGTCCTTCATGCGCAACAGCATTTCATAGTGACCACCATTTCCGGTACTGTCCGAGAGCCGTAGTATTTTTTGCGAGTACAGCACAAACCGTTGTTCTTCCAGTGCTTTGTGAATACGCCCGACCCATCCCATCTCGCCCCGCCGTTTCTCAAGGCCTTCATCTTCGGAAGTATAGAGCTGGATCTTGTTGCGCCCCTTGTCCTTGGCAAGAAAGCAGGCTGAATCAGCCATGCGTAGAATGTCTGTAATCGTTTCCTCGCCGTCGCTGAATGTCACCAGCCCGATACTGACACCAAGCCGGAATATTCTGTCTTCCCAAATAAAACGAAAGTCACGCACTGTCTGCCTCAACTCGTCAGCCAGAATCAATGCAGGCTTGGTAGGGCAACTCTCCAGTAATACGCCGAATTCGTCTCCTCCAAGGCGCGCCAGGGTGTCGTTCCTACGGAGCCTGGTTTGCAGTACGGCGCTGAGTTGTTTCAACAGCTCGTCGCCGGCGATGTGGCCGCAAGTATCATTTACGATCTTGAACTGATCAAGATCAACATAGAGTAACGTGTGCTCGGCGCCATCCTGTTTACCCGTCCGCAGTGCGTGCTTCAGGCGCCGCTCAAACTCATGCCTGTTAATCAGGCCGGTTAACCCGTCGTGGGTTGCCTGATATGTCATCTGGGTTGCCATTCTCTGTGCATGGGTCACATCGTGGAACACGAGCACAGCGCCGATAATTTTCCCATGTTGATCACGAATGGGGGCAACAGACTTTTCAATCGGAAAAGTTTTGCCGTTTCGCTGTATCAGAAGGATATGCGCATCGTGGCGGGTTTTCTTGTCGTAGAGAACTCGTTCAACCGGGTTGTGAACGGGTTCATTGGTTTGCGCGTTGACTATTTGGCATACGTCAGGCAGCGGGAGACCGTTCGCTTCCTCCGAAGTCCAGCCAGTCATGGTTTCTGCAACAGGGTTCAGATAAGTCACTTTCCCAGCCACATCGGTCGTGATAACGGCATCACCGATGCAGCTGAGCGTTACGCGCAGGCGCTCCTTCTCTTCATGGAGTGCTTTTTCGGCAATCTCGCGTTCTGTAAGATCGCGCCGGAGCTGTGTTTGTATTTCCTTGACCCGCTTGCGTTCGGTGACATCGCGAATGGCGCTGGATATTAGAGTGCTCTCTTCGGTCTCAAGGGGACTAAGGCTGATTTCAACAGGAAACTCAGTGCCATCCCGGCGCAATCCATACAGTTCCAGCCCGATCCCCATTGGCCGTGTTCGCGGCGCACTAGCGAAATTTTTGCGAAAAATCGGATGTTTCTCCCTGTAACGGGTGGGAATCAGCATCTCGATCCTGTTGCCCAGAAGTTGTTCGCGCGGATAGCCAAAAAGCTTTTCAGTTTGCGAGTTGACCAACACGATCTCACCTTTATTATCGACGATCACGATCGCGTCCGGTGCAGCTTCCAACAGACCACGGAATTTCTGTTCCGCTTTTTTGCGTTCGCTGATATCGCGAATCGCACCCATGCTAAAAACTCCTTCTTCCGTTTCGATGGGGCTCAGGCTGATTTCGACCGGAAACTCGATGCCATCCTTGCGCAAACCGTATAGGTCCAATTCAGCACCCATCGTGCGGGTACGGGGCTGGGTAAAGAAATTAGCGCGATGTCCAACATGAGGGCTGCGATAGCGCTGCGGTAATAGCGTTTCTATCGTCTGGCCTCGTAATTCCTGCTTTTGATAGCCGAACAGCTTCTCGGCCTGCATGTTGACCAGCACGATGCGACCTGTCGAATTCACTATCACTATCCCGTCGGGGGTCGAATCGAGCAGGTTACCGAATTTAGTCCTGATCAGCTTCGCATCACGCAATGCTTTCAGGTGGGTTATGTCTGTGCTGCTGATCAATACATATCTATGCTGCTGCTGTTCGGATGCCAGGACCTTGAATGAAAGGTTTACATGGATCAGAGCGCCGTCTTTTTTCCGACACAATGCTTCGTGTACGGAAACTTCAGTTTGCAAAAGATCCTTGATCTCATCCTGCATTCTCCACTGATAATCGGGAGTACTGATAAGCTCCTCAAACGAATGCTTCAAGGCCTCTGCAACGGTATAGCCGAATACAGATTCCGCGCCGTTGTTCCAGTAAACAACAATGCCGTCAAGTGTCGTAATCACAATTCCGTCGGGCATTTCATCAAGAACAAGCTTGCCAAAATCTGTTGTCATCACACTATTGCTCGCAAAGAAATTCGTTCATTCTGAGGCGTGGTAAGGCCACCGATCGGTAAGGCCTCCAGAAAATTGCTGGTTCAAAGGGTTAGGTCAATACCGCAAAGCTGATACAGCAGCAGCGCTTCTTGCAGCATATGTTGCAAACGCTGGTGTATATTCTTCGGCGTAGGGGGTCTGCGAGCTAGTCTTGTCGACAATTTCTGTGGTTTTTAGGCGAGGGGCCGTTCCACGACAAGGGGCTCTTGGAAATTGATTTGTTTCTTGCTACAAAGAAATTTCCATGTTGCGAGCTCAACTGCTTGTCAGTACTTCAGCAATGATTATAGCGTCTGGTCGGTTCATATTTCGCTGTGATCCTTCGAGTCCGACAGGCTGATAGCCGAAGTTGAAATTTATACCGGCATGTTCATGATATCTTGATACGCCGATACCATTTTGTTGCGGACTTGCAGGGTATACTGGAATGAGATGGAGGCCTTCTGCATCGATATCATTGCCTCGGTAAGATTGGCATCAGGCGCGCCCAGCTCGAAATCTCGCGCAAGCTTAGCCGCATGCTGCTGGACGTTATTGACCTGATCCAGGGATTTCCTGAATACGGTGGTGAAATCAACCCCCATACCTTCACCGCCGGCCCCGCGACCATTGGATATAGCCGATGCCGGTTTTCCCGCCGCGAGCGCAGCACCGCTTTGCAACTGGGCGAGCATTGCGTCTATTTTCGATACATCCATCTGATCCCCGTTTCTTGCGTTGCTTTGGAAAGCATGCACGATACACGGCTCAGCCACGAATCCGTTCCCTGAAAAGGCTGTAAAAGCCGCTTCTATTCCTTGTTTTGAAACCTGCGTGCATGTTGATAATGCTCGAATTCGCTTAAACCCAAATCCGGCAGTCGACCGCACATTTTTAAACTCAGCAACCATGGACCATAAAGATTTCCTGTATCGCTTATCCTCAACTTCCTGGTGAGTTCATTACCTCGCCACAGCCGGCAGATTTATGTCGAATGCTTGTTGGGCTTATATGACGAACAATAAAAAAATCCATTCTATTCATATCGATCACGGGAGACACCATGGCGGTAGCTGCTGAAGCCACTGCACCAGGCGGAATTCAGACTTTCGTGCAGGGTTTTTTGGCGCGGATGTCCAGTCAGCAGAAGATGGGCCTGATGCTGGCTGTCTCGGCCATTGTCGCATTGCTGGCAGGCGGCTGGATGTGGAGCCAGGTTCCCGACTACAAGGTGCTGTTCAGCAATGTATCCGACCGTGACGGCGGGGCTATCATTGCATCCCTGCAGCAAATGAATGTACCGCATAAGTTTGCCGATGGAGGTGGAGCGATTCTCGTGCCTGCCAACCAGGTTCACGACGTCCGCCTCAAACTCGCGGCACAGGGGTTGCCCAAGGGCGGCCTGGTTGGTTTCGAGCTGATGGAAAACCAGAAGTTCGGCACCAGCCAGTTTCTTGAACAGGTCAACTTCCAGCGTGCACTGGAAGGCGAGCTTGCCCGCTCGATCCAGGCAGTGGCAGCAATCGATAGCGCGCGGGTCCATCTGGCCATCGGCAAGCAATCCGTGTTCATGCGTGAACAGCAAAAACCGAGCGCCTCGGTCCTGGTAAATCTCTACCCCGGCCGCGTGCTCGACCAGCAGCAGGTAAACGCAATCATACACCTGGTTTCCAGCAGCGTCCCAAACCTGCCTGTCAGTAATGTCACCATCGTAGACCAGCAGGGCAATTTGTTGAGCAAAACCGACGAATCGGACACCGGCACCGGCTTGAACCCCAACCAACTGAAGTATTTGCTGGCGTTGGAGCAGAACTATACCAAACGTATAGAAGGCATCATCGCGCCCATCGTGGGAAAGGAAAACGTGCGGGCCCAGGTTACGGCCGATGTCGATTTCGCTCACTCCGAGCAAATGGATGAGATTTATAAACCCAACCAGGACCCGGGCAGCTCCACGGTGCGCAGCCAGCAGACCTCGGAATCAGCCAATGGGACGGCCCAGGAGGGCGGCGTCCCGGGCGCCCTTTCCAATCAGCCTCCCATGCCGGCAACGGCTCCGATCACTACACCGCCGGGCTCGCCCCTCAGCCAGACGCCGACAACCGGTGCGACGCAACCTGTAACGCCTCCCGTGCAAACGAGTACCAACACACGCAAGGACGCCACCATCAATTATGAGGTGGACAAGAGGATCCAGCATGTGCGCAGACCGGTGGGCGGCATAAAACGTCTGTCCGTTGCGGTGGTCGTCAACCACAGCAAGGTGACGGATCAGAATGGAGTAGTCAGCAGCAAACCGTTGAGCGATGCTCAGAAGATACAGATCACGGATCTGGTGAAGGAAGCCATGGGCTTCAGCAATGAGCGTGGCGACACGCTAAATGTGGTCAACAGTCCCTTTACGGACATCGAGCAGGATGTTCTGCCCGAGTTGCCGCTCTGGAAACAGCCGGAAATGATTGACCTTGCGCAGCAGACCGGAAAGAATTTGCTGATCGGGGCGCTGATTCTGTATCTGGTACTGGGCGTATTGCGGCCGATGCTGAAGCGCGCGAATCAGCCGCCGCCCCCCTTGCTGACCGATTCCACCGAGAATGACGAGGATAAAACCGCGCAACCTGCGCCGGCTCTGACTACCGCGCCGCGATTCTCCGGTTATGAGCAAAACCTGGCGCTTGCCCGGCAATTGGCCAGGGATGACCCGAAGCTGGTGGCGGGCATTGTCAAACAGTGGGTGACAGGCAATGAATGAGGAGGGCATCAGCAAAGGCGCGATCCTGCTTCTATCGCTGGGCGAGGACGAGGCGGTGAAGGTACTCAAGCATCTGAACCCCCTCGAGGTGCAGAAGCTGGGCATCGCAATGGCAAAAGTCAAGAACCTGAGCCAGGAGCAGATCAATGCCGTACTCAGCGATTTCTGTAGTCGCGCCCATGGGGAAAACCTTCTCATGGATCTCGACTCGGAAAGTTATACCCGCGCGGTACTCGAAAGGGCGTTGGGCGAGGACAAGTCCACGGACATCATCAGCCGTATTCTGGAAGGCAACGATACCAGCGGTATCGAGGGGCTCAAATGGATCGATTCGCAATCAGTGGCGGAGCTGATCAAGGGCGAGCATCCACAAATCATCGCCACCATCCTGGTGCATCTGGATCGCAATCAGGCAAGCGATATTCTGGGCCAGCTTACCGAGCAACTGCGTAATGACGTACTGCTCCGTATCGCCACGCTCGAGGGCATTCAACCCTACGCCTTGCGCGAGCTCAACGATGTGCTGACCGACCTGCTCTCCGGCAGCGAAAATATCAACAAAAGCCCTGTAGGGGGAATCCGGACGGCAGCCGAAATTATCAATTTCATGGGTAGCGCAGCCGAGACTTCCGTGCTTGGCAATTTACGCGAGTTCGATGAGGATCTGGCGCAAAAAATAATGGACCAGATGATTGTCTTCGAGAACCTGATGGACATAGACGACCGTGGCATTCAACTTGTGCTGCGTGAGACCGATTCCGGGTCGCTCGTCATCGCGCTGAAAGGCGCAGCCGAGGAACTTCGCGAAAAGATATTCAGAAACATGTCAAACAGGGCTTCCGAAACGCTGCGTGAAGACTTGGAGGTCATGGGTCCGGTGAGGGTGAGTGAGGTAGAAGCCCAGCAGAAGCAAATATTACAGGTTGTTCGCCGGCTTTCCGACGAAGGCCGGATCGTATTCGGCAGCAAGAAAGAAGAAAGTTATATCTAGGAGCCTGTGGGACTTAAAGAATCGCAGCGAAAAAGTGACGGGTGAAGGCAGATTCTGTGGATTTTGAAGGCCAATAGTTATTCTATTGGTTGAAAAAAGGCGAAATATGAACCGGCCAGACGCGTTGGCAGCCGATTTCATTTAAGTCCAACAGGCTGCCAGATAAACAAACGGAATCTCATCAGATCTTGCAATACCTGCCTACTGAAACTTTTTAGCTACCAAATACGCAATGAGCGAGCGCTGGTGTATTTCGAATTTATCCTGTAGCAATAACTGCGCGCCGCTTTCGCTTCCGCGCCCGCCGCATAGATAAGGTGAGAAAAAGGACGAATGACGACCATGGCCAGCCGGATTATTCATAAGGAGCCTCTCGCTGCCTATCAGCGTTGGGAAATGGATACTTTCGAACCTGCGGGGGTATCGGTGCCCGAGCCTTGCGAAGGACAGCACGAGAGTGCGGATAATTCCAACACGGCATTGATCCTGCCTACGGTCGAGCAGATCGAACAGATTCATCAGCAAGCACGGCAGGAAGGCTACACGGCTGGATATGAAGCCGGCTTCAACGCTGGCCAAGAGGCTGGCTATCAGGCCGCCCGTGCGCAAGGCGCAGCGGAGGTCGGCAAATTGCAGGCGCTGCTGCATGATTTCCAGCGTGAATTAACGAATGCCGATCAGGCTGTCTCTGACAACTTGCTCACTCTGGCCCTGTGCCTCGCCAAGCAAATGCTGCGTGAAGGCTTGAAGGTGAAACCGGAGCTCATGCTTGGGGTGGTGCGCGATTGCCTGCAAAATGATGCCGCGTTCAGTCAACCGGTACAACTATTCTTGCATCCGGATGATGCCGCGCTGGTGCGCGAACATCTGCACCACGAACTCAACGATTGCACGGTTTGCGTTGATTCCAGCCTGGACCGCGGCAGTTGCCGGATCAAGACGGTCAGTGGCCAGATCGACGCCACCCTGGCGACGCGTTGGCAGCGCATGGTTCAAACGCTGGGGCAAAGCAGCAGTTGGCTGGAGTAACCCGAGCCACGGTTTACCACTCATTTTTCAGCCAGGTGATGACTTGCTGGAACTGATGGAACGCTTGACCTTCACTTTTTGGTAGTTCGTTAGGCAGATTTCAGGACAAACCCATGCAAGCTTCCTCTCACACAGAACCTCACACAGACCAGTGGTGCAAGTTTCTCAAGAGCTGCGGTGATATGGCCGTCAACGCTCAGCCCTTCCAGGTTTCCGGTAGTCTTACTCGGGTTACGGGACTGGTAATGGAAGCAGTAGGGCTCAAGCTTGCAGTGGGAAGCGGCTGCACTGTGCTGACGCCCAATGGCAACAGGGTAGAGGCGGAGGTAGTAGGCTTTCAAGGCGACCGGCTTTATCTGATGCCCAACACCGATGTGTTTGGCCTGACACCCGGCGCGAAGGTGATCCCCTGGAGCAACACAGGCGCATTGCCGGTGCTGGATGACGCTGGCCAACCACGACGTCGCGCTTCCGACCGACTCAAGCGTTTCCCGGTGGGAAACGGGCTACTGGGGCGCGTGCTGGACGGCGCCGGACGGCCGCTGGATGGTTTGGGACCGCTGCAGGCGGAGCATGGCGCGCCGCTCGTCAACAAACCGCTCAATCCGCTCGATCGGGATCCGATAAATCAGACTCTGGATGTCGGAGTACGCGCCATCAATGCGCTGCTTACTGTTGGACGCGGCCAGCGCATGGGCCTGTTTGCCGGTTCCGGGGTGGGCAAGAGCGTCCTGCTCGGCATGATGGCGCGCTACACCAGCGCCGATGTGATTGTGGTGGGGCTGATCGGTGAGCGAGGCCGCGAGGTCAAGGAATTTATCGAACAAATCCTTGGTCCGGAAGGGCTGGCCCGCTCAGTGGTAGTGGCCGCCCCGGCCGATACCTGGCCGTTGATGCGATTGCAGGGCGCATCCTATGCCACATCCATCGCCGAATATTTTCGTGATCAGGGCAAGAATGTCCTGCTGATCATGGATTCGCTCACGCGCTATGCCATGGCGCAGCGAGAAATAGCGCTGGCAATTGGAGAGCCGCCCGCCACGAAAGGTTATCCGCCCTCCGTGTTCGCCCGATTGCCGCAACTGGTGGAACGGGCCGGCAACGGCATCAAGGGAGGAGGTTCGATTACCGCGTTCTACACCGTGTTGACCGAAGGGGACGACCAGCAGGACCCCATCGCGGATGCAGCCCGCGCCATCCTCGACGGGCATATCGTGCTGTCGCGCCATCTTGCGGAAGCAGGTCATTATCCCGCCATCGATATAGAAGCTTCGATCAGCCGGGCCATGACCGGATTGATTTCGCCGCAATATTTCGAACAGGTACGTGGCTTCAAGCAGCTCTATTCCCGTTATCAGCGTTCACGCGATCTGATCAGTGTAGGAGCCTACTCGTCCGGGAGCGACCCGATGCTGGACCGCGCGATCACGCTATATCCCCAACTGGAAGCGTTCCTTCAGCAAGGCATGTTCGAGCGCGCGGATTATGCGGACAGTGCCGCTAAACTGGGCGTGCTGCTCGGCGAACAGCCGCGGCCAACCTGACCTGGTCAAGCTTGGTCTGACCTGACTGAATCAGACCAAGCTTGACCCTGACCAATCCTCTGACCCGAAAAGAAGAAAATGGCAAAACCATCTGCTTTGGATACATTGATCGAACTGGCGCAGACACGCACGGATGATGCGGCAAAACGCCTGGGGATGCTTTGCAAACAAGGTGTGCAGGTAGAAGCCAAGCTCCAGTTGCTGCTGCAATATCGGGATGACTACTCTGCTCGCTTTCAGGTGTCGATGCGGCAAGGGCTGACGGCATCCGACTGGCGCAACTACCAGGAGTTTATAGACAAGCTCGACGCGGCAATCACCCAACAGCGCGAGACCCTGGCCTCGGCGCAGCAACGCGTCGCAGCAGGCAAAGTTGCGTGGCAGTCGGCCAAGCGCACTTTCAATTCTTATGACACGCTCGCGCAACGCCAGGCTCGCGCGGAATTGCTGCGTGCCACAAAGCGCGAGCAGCGTGAAACCGACGAGCATACGGTCAACGCCGCCGCCCGGCAGAATCCATCGCGCTAATGGCTTCCTTCTTAACCATCACCATAGAAAAATATCGGGACCAATATTATGCTGACCTTGTCCGCGCTCCACAATACGCCTTCATCCCCGGTGTCTCAGCTCAAAAATTCCGCTCCCGCTACTGATGCACAGGAGGCCGGTCAAGCAGCCGCTGCTAGTTTTGGCGAAGTGCTTGCACATGAAATAAGCGGCAAGGACCGCTCCGAGGCTGAGCTACGCGACGAGAAGACAGCTCCAGGCAAAGATCGCGATGGCAAGGTCATCAGTATCGGGGAGATGGAAGCGCGAAATGCAGAAATAAAGAAAGATACAGAGGAAAAGGAAGGTAATGTGATTGTGGCTGCCGTGGCGCTTCAGCCCATGAATATGACGGAAATATTGGCCGGCCTGCCCGGCGCTCGCACGCCAGGTTCCCGAACCGATGCCGGAATCGATGTCCGAGCCGATGTCCTGGCCGATACCCAGGGCAGTGATCCCGCCGATATCCTGGCCAGCATGTCCCCGGCCGAGCTCGCCACTGCGGCGGCGCAGCATGCAGGTTTGGCGGCTTCGCAGTTTAGCCCGGTTATAGCACGCTCGGCCGGAATCCCAAACAACACTGGCGCAGATATCGGCACAGGCATCGGCACGATGGCGGCCATGGCCGCCGCCGATGCGGGCGCGTCCCAAAATGCAAAATTATCACCTGACGCATTAACTAGCGTCGCGGCTGGCGTAGCCGCGCGGATAGCATCCGGAGCGGGGCAGGGCGGTATTAGCGATCCGGTCAATCCGGATAAAACTTTCGTTACCAACACTTTCGTTACTAACGATGACGCCCCGATCAAGCCGTCCAAGGATGCAAGACAGGGCATTTCGCCGCAACTGGAGTTCGGCTCGCCGAAATTCAGGTTGGCCGACGAAAGCCAGCAACTCGAAAAATCCATGCTCGACGTTGCACAGCACAATTTGTCCGCCACACAGGTAGAAGCGGGGGCGGGGGTAGGGGTGGGTGCAGCCATACCTGAGCGCGGTTCCATAACGGCTGCTTCAGCTTCAGCGGCCGCGGCAGGCACTCCTGTTCACGCCGCGCCTGGGCTGGAACCCCGCCTCGGTGCTGTTGGCTGGGATAATGCGCTGGGTCAGAAAGTCCTCTGGATGGTTTCCAATCAGCAGCAGATTGCGGAGCTGAGCCTCAACCCACCCGATCTGGGCCCCTTGCAAGTCGTCTTATCCATCTCCGATGACCAGGTCAGCGCGATGTTCATTTCGCAACAGGCTGATGTTCGGCAAGCGCTGGAAGCCGCGCTTCCCCGGCTCAAGGAAATGATGGCGGACAGTGGGATCAATCTGAGCAACACGACCGTGAGTGCCGATTCTACCCGGCAACAGGCAGAGTCCGAACAGCAAAATCATTCTGGCGCACGATACGGTAAGGGCAACAGTCAAATGACCGTGCCGGGGATAGAGGCGGGCGCAAACCCTGTTCGTTCCGGCGTAAGCAGCCTGGTGGATACTTTCGCTTAGCTTGCAAAAATGCAAAAGCCGCAACTGGCAGTCTATCGAATTTAAAGGAATCGGCTGCAAAAGCGTTACTTTTTCGCTGCGAGTTCAAATCCGACAGGTTGCCAAGCGTTGAAATTGCTTTTGGCTGCAGCACACCCTCCCTGAAAACCAAATCCCAAAAGCGGGGAATTTTGCGCCTTATTTTCGTCGTTCCTTCAGTTGAATCCGGTAGTTGAACGGCCGGATTCAGGTTCAATCCCCGGCTGATTCGGTCTCATAGATCAAATTCCGAGATGGCCGGTTTTTCTCCTTCTGTTCGCCGTGTTGTCGCAGGGTTACTAACGTGATAATGGTATTTCCATTTTGGAACAGGACGAATCATGGCAAGCAGGCTGAACAAGCAGGAAAGGGAATATCGCGAGTCCGCTGTCGTTGACCCGAAGCAAAAGTCCAAAAGCAGCAAGTTGATCCTGGTAATTGTTTCGGCCGTACTGCTGCTTGGCGCCGGCGCCGGCGGCGCGGCGTGGTATTTTCGCCAGGTGCAGGACGGAGCAACTCCTGTGAAGAAGCCGCCCGTATTCGTCAGCTTGGATACGTTTACCGTCAATCTGCAGCCCGAGCACAGCGAGCAGCACCTTCAGACCAATCTGACCTTGAAGGTTGAAAATGTCGAAGCGGTAGGATTGATCAAGCTGCATATGCCGGAGGTGCGCAACCGCATTTTGCTGCTCCTTTCCAGCAAGGCTGCTTCACAGATTATTGCTACCGACGGCAAAAAGGAGCTTGCCGCCGAATTGCTCGCGGAGATCAATCAGCCGTTCAGTGAAGGGCACTCCAAAGAAATCGTCGAAAGCGTGCTTTTTACTTCTTTCGTGATCCAGTGAATGCCTCATGAGTAACGACTTTCTCTCGCGGGAAGAAGTGGACGCGCTACTCAAAGGGATCAGAGGCGGGGCGGGTGAAACTCAGCAGGAGGCTCGCCCTTCAGGTTTCCGTCCCTATAACCTGGCGACCCAAGAGCGTATCGTGCGCGGGCGCATGCCCACGCTTGAAATTATCAACGAGCGTTTCGCCCGGCTTTTACGGCTTGGCCTGTTCAATTTCATGCGCCGGAGCGCAAACGTCACCGCAGGTCCGGTCCGGGTCATCAAATTCAGCGAATTCGTGCGCAACCTGGTGGTCCCAAGCAATCTGAACCTCGTGCACGTCAAGCCGCTACGCGGCACATCGCTATTCGTATTCGATCCCACCCTGGTATTTCTGGTGGTTGACAACCTGTTCGGCGGTGATGGCCGCCTTCTTCCCGCGGCAGAGGGACGCGACTTCACCCAAACCGAGCAGCGCATCATCCAGCGCTTGCTCAATCTGGTATTCGACAGCTACGGAAAGTCATGGCATCCAGTATATCCAATCGAGTTCGAATATGTGCGCGCCGAGACAAATACGCAGTTTGCCAACGTGGCGACACCTAATGAAGTGGTTGTCGCCACTACGTTCGAGGTCAACTTCGGCACCATCGTGGGAGAGATGCATATTTGCATCCCATACTCCATTCTCGAGCCGATACGTGACCTGCTTTCGAGCAGCATGCAGGGTGAGGCGCTGGAGGTCGACAAGCGGTGGGTTGGCCGTCTGTCAAAACAGGTGCAATCGGCTGAGGTAACGATGCTGGTGGATCTGGCGCATGTGCACGTTACCCTTGATCAAATACTCAATATGCAGGTGGGTGATGTGATTCCGCTGGATATCCCCGAATTTGTCACCGCCAGCGTCGACAGCGTACCGGTAATGGAATGCCGTTATGGCATTTCCAACGGCAGGTACGCGCTGCGCATGGAAAAAATGCTTGGCTCCGCGAGCAACGAATGAACTCAGATGAACGCCGCGATCTGTCCAGGCGGCCCTTTACGAATAAATCCGAGGAGATGAACGTGCAGGCAAAACAAGTCAATTCCGAATCAAGAATTACCGAGCAGGAAACTGCTGCAGCGGCGGTGGCGGAGGGCGCCCCAGCTCCAATTTTCGAGCAGTTTACCCCCGGTCAGAAGATGCAGATTCACAACGACATCGACATGATCATGGATATCCCCGTTCAACTCACTGTGCAATTGGGGCGTACCAAAATCGCTATCAAGAATCTGCTCCAACTGGCACAAGGCTCGGTCGTAGAACTCGACGGCCTGGCAGGGGAGCCGATGGACGTGCTGGTCAATGGTTATTTGATCGCCCAAGGCGAGGTTGTAGTGGTCAACGAAAAATTTGGCATTCGTTTGACCGATATCATCACGCCGAGCGAGCGGATCCGCAAATTAAACCGCTAAGTTTGAAGGCGACGAATTCAGGTATGGATGAGATGAAGATCGGCGGCATTCGCAACAGCACATTTGCGCATTTCTCAGGCAAGAGCGCATGTTTTATAAACTCATCATATCGCGATGACGTCGCGCGCCACCCCAAAGGTTTTCCGGCCGGATCAATACCTTTTCTGGCTCCGCTGTCATTGATATTGTATACATTGCCAGTGACTACCATGGCACAAACGGTAGCATCAGATACAACGGGTAGTGCCGCCTCCGGCGGAAGCATGCTCCAGGTCATACTCGGTCTAGGATTGGTGCTCGCTGTAATGGCGGGTTCCGCATGGTTATTGAAGCGCTTTGGCGGGCTCCAGCAGAGGTCCGGGGGCGGTATCAAGGTTATAGGCGGCTCGGCTGTCGGTCAGCGCGAGCGGGTTGTGCTGGTGGAAGTCGCCGATACCTGGCTGGTGATAGGCGTTGCACCAGGGCATGTCACAGCATTGCATAGCATGCCCAAGGGCGAGATTACCACCGGCACTGCTGATACCGTCGGCGGCGCCAGCACGGATCACCATTTTTCTGCCTGGTTCAGGAAGACAATGGCGAAGCGCGATGGTGAACGGCATGGCAAATAGCAGTTTTCCGTCCTGGACACGCATCGTGCTTGGGGTCGCGCTCGGAACAGTACTACTGGCCGCACCCTTGCTTGCGCTGGCGCAGAATCCCGGTTTGCCCGCGTTCACCAGCACGCCGGCTCTGGGCGGCGGGCAAAACTATTCACTAAGCCTGCAAACCCTGCTGCTGCTGACATCGCTCACCTTTCTGCCAGCGGCACTGCTGATGATGACCGGCTTTACCCGTATCATCATCGTACTCTCGCTGCTGCGCCAGGCACTCGGCACGCAGTCTTCGCCGCCAAACCAGGTGCTCGTCGGGCTTGCGCTATTTCTTACTTTTTTCGTCATGGGGCCGGTTTTCGACAAAATTTACGAAAATGCCTACGAACCTTACACCAGCAATAAGATAACAATGTCGGAGGCATTGGACAGAGGCGCTGCACCGCTCAAAGCGTTCATGATGAAGCAGACGCGGGAGGCGGATCTTGCGCTGTTCGTCAAGCTCTCCGGCGTCGAGCAACTGAACGGCCCCGAAGACGTACCATTGCGCGTACTCGTCCCGGCCTTTGTCACAAGCGAACTGAAAACCGCCTTCCAGATCGGCTTTGCGGTGTTTATTCCTTTTCTTATTATCGATATGGTTGTGGCGTCGGTACTCATGTCCATGGGCATGATGATGGTATCGCCCGCCCTTGTGGCATTGCCATTCAAGATTATGTTGTTCGTGCTGGTCGACGGCTGGCACATGCTGATCGGCTCGCTTGCGGAGAGCTTCTACCAATGACGTTGAGAATCATTTAACGGTTGGCAGGTAACCGGTTTTGAAATTTTCTCCGATCAGGGAGAAATGAATCGAGCAGAAATGTTTGTGGCAGCCATTACCAGTTAGCACCATATCGACTTTTAAGGATGAAACCATGACCCCCGAAAGCGTAATGACTCTGGGCCAGAAGGCCATGGAGGTAACACTGATGATTTCTGCCCCGCTATTACTGGTTGCTCTGGCGACCGGCCTGCTGGTAAGCATCTTCCAGGCCGCCACCCAGATCAACGAGATGACCTTATCCTTCATTCCCAAGCTCGTGGCCCTATTTACGGCTCTGGTACTGGCTGGGCCGTGGATGCTCTCGGTGATGCTCGATTATATGCGGCAGGTATTTGAGGGAATTCCAGCTTTAGTAAGCTAGCAATCTACATCTGACCTGAAGCTTGTAGGGCGTCAATAAGCGAAGCGCATTGCGCCGCATGCCGACGAGGGGTATGAGTCATATTGTTCGCCGGAGCGAATGGTGTAGGACGGTGATTGAAATGACTGGGTAATTGAGGGAAGCTCCCATGCGGCGCAATGCGCTTCGCTTATTGACGCCCTACGCCCCATGCTGATTTTACGAGCGGTGGGGTACACAGGAAAGGTGGAGAACGCAAACAGCTGAGTCGGTTCGACGGAAGGCTACCGGTTACGTCGCAAAGCCGGATCATCCACACAACCATCGGCTCGCTGACACAATCAGAAACGTTAGGATGCTTCTATAAATTTGAAGGTCAAAGTAAGACAAGACGCGAAAGAAATTCGGCTCACCGCATGATCTTGATATAGCGATAAAATTTCTTGAATAACACGCTATTACGGCCAGATCTTATAGAAGTGCCGTTATTTAAAAGTCCTTAAAGATACCCCTGGTGATCACCTTCAGTTCCGCCGATCTTGACGCATGGATGACCTCATTCCTGTGGCCGTTTGTCCGCATCCTGGCGCTGTTGGCGGCGGCCCCGGTACTCGGCAACACGGCCATACCCATGCGGGTGAAGATCGGATTGGGCGTTCTCATTACATTGATCCTGGCGCCCGCCATAGGCCCGCTTCCAGGCCTGGAGGCAGCTTCGCCCGCAGGACTGCTGGTGCTGAGCCAACAGGTCGTAATCGGACTGGCGATGGGCTTTGCCATGCGTATCGTGTTCAGTGCCGTGGAATTGGCGGGAGAGATTGCGGGTTTGCAGATGGGCCTGGGTTTCGCCACTTTCTTCACACCGCACAGCGATGGCAGTACGCTGGTAGTGGGCAAATTTCTCGGGCTGCTGGCGACGCTTGTGTTCCTCTCGTTAAATGGTCATCTGCTGATGCTGTCTGTGCTGGCCGAAAGCTTCAGCGCATTTCCCATCTCGGCCGAACCCTTTTCAGTCGGGGGATGGAGAAGGCTCGCCGAGTGGGGAGGCACAATTTTCCTGGCAGGCCTGCAACTTGCGCTGCCGGTCGTTGCAGCATTGCTGATCGTGAACCTGGCGCTTGGTATCCTGACGCGTGCCTCACCCCAGTTGAATGTCTTTGCAGTCGGTTTCCCGATCACGCTGATGGTGGGAATGGTCGTGTTGATGCTGTCGCTGCCTTACTTTATACCAGTGATTGAACATCTGATAACGCAAGGAATGGAAACCATGCTGCAGATAGCGCATGATGCTCGCCCTCCGACACCGTGAGAATGCCCCCATCCTGATCGCTATTCGAACATTTGCAATGCTACGCACAGCACTCAAAACCGGATCGAAGCGCGCTACATTTAATATATCGCATCGCCCGCAGGATACGATTACTAAAGTTATTTCACGAATTTGATATCTTGCGGCGGCGCATGACCATGAAACAGGCGAGGCCGATGCCCAGCAAGCTCAATGAACCAGATACGGGTAGCGCGTTTATCGCGAGTAGCTGTCCATTCTGATCCTGATAAAAATAATCGCCGAGCGAAGTCGAGCCTGGAAACAAACTATTATCCGAACCGGCATAAACCATGGTGGAATCATCCGGACTATCGCTGGCGCGTTGATAAAACAATAAAGGCTCGGATTTACCCCTATTTTTCTTGGCGTAAGCTATTTGTCCCGTGAGCTGCATTAATCCCCGGCCGCTCAAGATATCTTGAACCCCTTGTAACGTTCCGCTACCTGTTGCTCCCAGGAAATTTCCCGTCCCCCCCGTTATCTTGAAGATCGATTGTGTCAACGAAAAAATCGAGGGATAAATCGTCGGAGTAAGGTAACCGCTATAGTCGGCAAATAGTTCATCTCCACCCGATACCGTAAATACCATATCTCCAATAAAAGAGAAATTATTATTCCCAGCAGGGGCGATGCAATCGTTGCTCTCGATGGAAACTGCACCTAAGAACGAACTGAGCCCGGAACCCGTAGCCGTACCCCCGAAACTCGAAGCGCAATCAGGTCTATAACCCGTATGTTCCTGCGTGATTGCGCTGATTGACAACAGCGCGCTCTCAGCAGCCAGCGGCGCAATAACGGATGTGATTGCCAAAGCGGATGCCACGAGGTGCTTGATTAAATTTGAACTGACTGTTTTCAAGTTAACTCCCTTCAAGTGAATAAACAAGTTACAACGCGTCAGTATTTCTGCAGCCAACTGAGGTGTAAGTTTTGTCCCGGCGCAAATTTATAATGCCTGACCTTCTGCGTCAACCAAAAATTACTAAACATATTCAATGCAATGTGGCTCTTACTTCATGCGGACTTCTAACTTGTTTCCAACTTGTCGGCTTGACGGGGCTTTATTGGCGCCAGCACAAGGTTTGCATGCATGAGTCTGAGTCGTGACCGACCAATCTCCCACTCATGCGGAACAAGCTCTGAAACATACAATCCTTATACTCCAGCATCTCCTATGACGATATGACTCATATGGCTTATATGACCCTTATGGGCAGTACCCGACCAGTAATGCAGCACAGATATTGGACTCTTGAAAGGAATTGAACTTTTCGCAATTGATGCTAAAGTAAATTTATAGGCAGGGAAAACTGGAAGCTGAAATCGCCGCCATTTCCATCTTGTCCGGTTATCGCCAGGAGCTACGAAATGCCCATACTCGACCACAACACCTTCATTAATCGCTTGAGGGGAAAACTCATTGATACCGCCGAGCTTCAAAGCGCTCATCCGGATTTGAATGTGAGGCGTATATCCAGTAATGGCGTTATTGCAGGCACGACCCAAAACCTTGAGAGGTTGTGGGAGGTCATCGATAACTACGACCATGACGGTGATGTCAATACGATCTCTGACCCGCCGGCCTTGGCCATTGCGCAATGGTTATTTTCAAAAACAGGAGATCTCGCGCCGGGAAGAGACGAAACGCGAAATTGGAAGAAGGTTGCGGAACTGGGTGACAAGAGTATCACTGACAATAGCAACGCGCACAAAGCCGCTATCGACAATACCGGTATTGGCCTCTACTACGGCGACCACTCCCCTTTCCATGATGCTATCCTGAAAGGCGACCGACCAGCCCTGCAAACGAAAATAGATGCCATGAGCATGGGAAATTGGCGAATGGAATCGATCGAACCTGGGTCGATTATCATAGAAAGTACGTCCGGGCAAGCTGCACGGCTTAAGGAAAGTTCGTGTATCGGCTGGGTGATGGAAAACGTGAAGGCAGCCTTCGAAGGGGGCGGCTATGGTGAGCGTTTCGCTGAGATCAACAGAAGAGTAAAGGTTGCCGATCTGCGCGGCACCGTGCTCTGCGAGGAATTGCAGAAAGACGGGTGGACCGCGATTTTTTACTGCCCGAGAACCGCAGAAGACCTGGCGGACTCGAACGAGCGAGAGAAATTGGGCGCACTTAATATGGCAAAGGCGGGTGCACGCGTGTGGAAATCACCGATTCCGGGATCGGAAGGGGTACGCTGCGATGCGGTCATTACAGGCTACCGCGACGTCACGCCGGACCGCAACACCAAAATGATGCTTGAGAAGCTGGAGAATGTGCCTTTCTTCGTCGGTGTAGCGAATGGCGGCATACATACATTCGTAGGGCATAAAGGAAGCGTGTGCGATTTTCATTGGACTGCGCAGCCTGATGATAAAGACGCGATGACCGAGAACCCCGTTCGGCAATGGAAATGGGATACGGGACTTTATCTGGTGCCGCCGGGATATTGGTAAAGCCACCGGAATGGCCGGGAAGGCGGGAAACCTGATGTAATTAGCATGTCCCAATCGTTGCTATCCACCGGGTGCTGGCTCTGATGAGCCGCTCGCTGGAAAGAGTATAGGCGTAAAGGAGAGAACATGGGTGTTGACGGACAGCGCGGGTTATCCGGGGGATTGCAAATGCATGACAAACTCATAGTATTGACCACGCTGCTCATCGCGCCGCTGATTGCGGGTTGTGCCCAGATTAAATCTTTCTCTGTCACTCCGAGCATTGTATGTCCCGGAGAAACTGTCGAGGTCCACTGGAAGGCTTCAGACAAAATAGCTCTGGACGCGGCACCTCCCCTGGAGGGAACAGGGGAAGGACCCTCCGAAGGTTCGCGTTCTTTCGCCCCCACTGAAAACGTCCGATTTACGATCAAGGTTCCAGGCCTGCTCAAGAGCGCCCAGCGCGAGTGGGATGTGCAGGTGATACCCAGCCAGAGCGCCGGACTGCTGGGAGGCGTTGCCCAATGTGGCGGTAGCCCGCAGTCTGTATCAACATCGTTCACACTGCGGCAAAAAGACACCTCTTCACGAGTCCGAGCCGTGTCGATCGTAAATAACTATAATCGACCGTTGAGTGTCAGCAAGGAAGATATTGAGGTGGAGATACCCCCTCAAGGTACGACAGATCGCTTCAAAAATGCATCCGTTATCGGTACCTGGACGGTTCGTACCCCACTGGCTCCCGATGAAACTTGCGATAATGCGCTCGACGCGGTAAGGGGCCGATTAACCATCAGAACGCAGATGAGCTGCGAGGAGAGACCCGATGGCGGCTCTTGATCAGTTTCAGACCATTGTGATCGTGATGATGGAGAACCGATCCTTCGATCACGTTCTCGGGCACCTCAGCATGGCCCGCTTTGGCAACCGGAAGGATGTGGAGGGGTTGGTCGACCCCGAGACGAACTTCGACTATACCAATTTCCTGAATGGTCAAGGTTACCAGCCTTTCGAGTTGAAGGATGGACCCCTGCCGCATGATCTACCCCACAGCAGGGCTAGTGTAACCACCCAATTGGCAAAGACCGGCACACGCTTTACGATGAGTGGTTTCGCCGATGCCTATTTTCAGCAATCGGGAAGCAAGGTGAACGATCCCCCATCGCTGGGCTTTCTTTCGCCGGTCGATACGCCAATATCGAGTTTTCTTGCGGCACAGTATGCCGTGTGCGATAACTGGTTTGCTCCGCTTCCGACGGATACTCAGCCAAATCGCTCGATAGCCTACAGCGGCTATAGCTTGATTGAGAACACGAAGCCCCGTCTGATTCCAACCGTCAAGGAAAGCTTCGTGTTCGAGTGGCTGAATTCCCGAAATGTCAGTTGGCGGGTTTATCACTGCGGAATTTCATTCTTCACGCTTTTTGAACGCTTCCATGAGGAAGTATTAGGGCCTAATTTTCGCAGTTTCCGGCATTTTCCGGCGGATTTTGAGTCGGAATCCGCGGCGGAAATGCCCAGCGTGATATTCATCGAACCCGAATACAGCGACTCTCCTACCCATTTCGGCTGGACTCCCAACGACAACCATCCACCTACGCCTATCGGACCTGGCGAAAACTTCCTGCGCGATATTTACAGCCTGCTGACCCGGGATAGTGCTAAATGGAACCGTACGCTGTTGATCACTACGCATGATGAGCATGGCGGATTTTTCGACCATGTTCCGCCGCTCGCAATCCCTGCCGTGGTTCCGCCCCATGCGCTATTTTCGACGGCGTTTGAAAGCACCGGCCCGAGGGTTCCGGCTCTAATTGCGTCTCCATGGATCCCGCCCGGAACGGTTTTCAAGGGATCGATGGATCACACATCGATCCTGCAATTGCTGTCCGAGAAGTTCGCCGGGACGCCGGACTATAATGATGAGGTTGCGCGAAGGAGAAAACTGGGTATACAAAGCGTGTCGCAAGTACTCGCCGAGCCACTTGCCCAGCCAAGGACAGACATCCCCTCACCGCCACGGGAGACGATTTCCAGCACGATAGCGCAGACACCGCAACTTGAACCGCAGACCGATAGTCAGCAGGCTTTCAACGCGGCTGCCAAAGATCTTCTGAGGTACGACCGCAAGCGAGCGCTGGAAAAATATCCTGAGCTTGTGCACCTCCCTGAAGAACCTCCTCCGGCTTCCCCGAAGTAACGCCGCACACGCCGCACCTTCGCTTTCACTATCGCCATCGTTTTTTCAGGCAAGTACTTTCGCGATGCGTCCGAGCGCGTTTTCCAGGTTCGCCATGGTGGTGGCGAAGGAAAGACGAATATATCCTTCGCTTCCGAACGCAGAACCCGGCACCACCGCCACGCCGCCGTGTTCCAGGAGATATTCGCTAAAGGCGATATCGCTGCCATCCTTGATATCGCCTTTGGCATGCAATTCACTAATCGCCTTCCGGACGTCTGCGAAAGCATAGAATGCGCCCTTGGACAAAAGGCACTTGATGCCGGGGATGGCGTTGAGCGCATCGGTGACGAACCGGTTACGTTCCCTGAACGCGGCCACCATGGGTTCAATACAGGCCTGATCGCCGTTAAGGGCGGTTTCCGCGGCGATTTGCGAAATGGAAGTGGGGTTAGATGTACTCTGAGACTGAATGTTCTCCATGGCGGTAATGATGTTCGCCGGTCCCGCACAGTAGCCGATGCGCCAGCCCGTCATGGCATAGGCCTTGGATACGCCATTGAGCACCATGGTGCGCGGATATAGCTCGGGGCATGCGTTCAGTATGTTCACGAATTTGCCGCCGGAAAGCAGAATATGTTCGTACATATCGTCGGTGGCCACGAGAATATCGGGATGCTTGAGCAGAACTTCACCCAGGGCTTTGAGCTCATCCATCGTATAAACCCCGCCCGAAGGGTTGCTGGGGCTGTTGATGACGAACATCCTGGTTCTGGGAGTGATGGCTTTTTCCAGTTGCGCCGCGGTTATCTTGAAATCCTGCTCAATGCCGGCCTCGACGATTACCGGTTTGCCTTCCGCGATAAGAACGATGTCGGGATAGGACACCCAGTAGGGCGCGGGTATGATGACTTCATCGCCGGGGTTGATGACGGAAAGCACCAGATTGAAAAAGCTCTGCTTTCCGCCGCACGAAACCAGAATCTGGCGCGCAGCATAATCAAAACCGTTGTCGCGTTTAAATTTGGCAATGATCGCATTCTTGAGGCCGGGGGTGCCGCCCACTGCCGTATATTTTGTAAAACCCCTGTTGATGGCGGCAATGGCGGCATCCTTGATATGCTGCGGGGTATCAAAATCAGGTTCGCCGGCGCCCAGCCCAATGATGTCCTTGCCCTCTGCCTTAAGCCGTGCGGCCCGGGCGGTGACCGCCAAAGTAGGGGAGGGCTTGATGGCCTGAACGCGCTTTGAGAGTTCCACGATAATGTCCTTACGCTGATGCCGGCTGCGCCCGCATGGTAAAATTTGCTGGATAGCCGAAGAATGATTCCGAAACAACTGAGCCCGCGATTATACCTGTGATCCTGACCTTCCCCAATAGCCCTTATAAACTGCATCAGCTGTTCACGCCAGCCGGCGACCAGCCAGAAGCAATCGACAAGCTGGTGGAAGGGATAGGGGACGGCCTCGCGTTCCAGACATTGCTGGGCGTGACGGGTTCCGGCAAGACCTTCACCATGGCCCACGTGATCGCTCTGCTGGGGCGTCCCGCGATTATCATGGCGCCCAATAAAACACTCGCAGCTCAGCTTTATGCGGAAATGCGCGAGTTCTTTCCGGAAAACGCGGTCGAGTACTTTGTATCCTATTACGACTATTACCAACCGGAAGCCTATGTTCCTTCGCGTGATCTGTTTATCGAGAAGGATTCTGCGATCAACGAACACATCGAGCAAATGCGCTTGTCCGCCACCAAGGCGCTGCTTGAGCGAAACGACACCATAATCGTCGCCACGGTTTCATGCATATATGGCATCGGGGATCCGGTGGATTACCACGGCATGATCCTGCATTTGCGCGAACAGGAAAAAATTACCCAGCGTCAGGCCATACAGCGTTTGATCGAAATGCAGTACGAACGCAATGATTTTGAATTCGCTCGTGGGACCTTCAGGGTGAGGGGAGACGTACTCGACATATTTCCCGCTGAAAGTTCGGAAACCGCAGTGCGCGTATCGCTGTTCGACGATGAAGTAGAAAGCATGACGCTGTTTGATCCGCTCACCGGACACACGTTGAGAAAAGTGTCGCGTTATACGGTTTATCCGTCCAGCCATTATGTAACACCCCGAAGTACCACGTTACGCGCGATCGAAACGATCAAGGCCGAGTTGCGGGAACGCATAGATTATTTCCACCAGCACAACAAGTTAGTGGAGCTACAGCGTATCGAACAGCGCACTCGTTTCGATCTGGAGATGCTTAACGAATTGGGCTTCTGCAAAGGCATCGAGAACTATTCCCGGCATTTGTCCGGAAAAAAAGAGGGTGAACCCCCGCCTACCTTGCTCGACTATCTGCCGCCCAATACGTTGATGGTAATCGACGAGAGCCATGTCACCGTCCCTCAGATAGGGGGTATGTACAAGGGAGACCGTTCACGTAAGGAAAATCTGGTGGAATATGGCTTCCGCCTGCCTTCGGCGCTGGACAACCGCCCGCTGCGATTCGATGAATTCAGGAAGATAATGCCGCAAACGGTGTTTGTTTCAGCGACTCCCGCGGAGTTTGAACGAGTGCACAGCGGGCAAGTCGTAGAGCAGGTGGTACGACCCACCGGCCTGGTGGATCCGCAGATTGAGGTTCGTCCCGCCACAACCCAAATCGATAATCTCATGTCGGAAGTCAGCCTGCGCACGGCCAAAGGTGAACGGGTATTGGTAACGACACTGACCAAACGCATGTCCGAGGACCTGACCGACTATTTTTCCGACCACGGTATCAAAGTACGCTACCTTCATTCGGACATAGATACAGTGGAACGAGTGGAAATCATTCGTGACCTCCGGCTTGGGAAATTCGACGTGCTGGTCGGGATCAACCTGCTACGGGAGGGTCTGGATATACCCGAAGTGTCGCTGGTGGCCATACTGGATGCCGATAAGGAAGGCTTCCTGCGTTCCGAACGCTCCTTGATACAGACTATCGGGCGTGCCGCACGTCACATTAATGGCACCGCGATTTTATACGCCGACCGGATCACCAATTCCATGCGCCTGGCAATGGACGAAACCGAGCGCCGCCGCAATAAACAAACGTTGTTCAATCAGGAACACGGCATCACACCACGTAGCGTACACAAGCGTGTGAAGGATTTGATCGATGGGGTTTATAACATTGAAACCGCCCAGCAGCATCTCAAGGCAGCGCAAGTGCAAGCGCGCTACGATTCGATGAGCGAAGTGCAGTTGGCCAAGGAAATCAAGGCATTCGAGAAGCAAATGCATGATGCCGCAAAAAACCTGGAATTCGAAAAAGCGGCAGAATATCGGGATGAGCTAAAAAAGTTAAAAAACAAGCTCTTTGTTGGGTTTGTTGAACCAGAATCTGGAAAAGACCTGAAAAAAACAACTAAACATCAGAAAATGCGGAAGGACGCATAATACTTTTATGCATTAGGTGTTTACCTTCCAATATTAATGTTATTTCAAACTAGTTAACTATCGTTGCTGAATTGACGAAGATAATTTGATCAAAGGTTCGATTGAGCGTTTTGCTATTGAAGTTCTTCATAACCAGGCTTTGTTCAAAACGAACACGATCTCCTATTTTTACTCTGGTGGTTGGGGCGGCGATCCAGAAGCGTTTTTCAGTATTGGCCAGTTCCATGTAGGTATAGCCTGGCGCATCCAGCGTAGAAAGCACTTTGCCCTCATTGCTCGGCATTCCCGCCGCCGCGCTCGCCGTATTGGTACCCGCCTTTTCGGCAAGCACATGTAACGGGCTCAGCAGTAAGAGTCCAATGGAAAAAACTACCGTTAGATGGGATATTTTCAAAATTGTCTCCAGTATCAATAATATTGGCAGGACGAAATCATACACCTCAATTCTTGAGGTTCCAACCGAAAAAAGCTGTCTCTCCCTAATAGCGTAGGGTTTCAGCTGCTTATTTTTGCTGAGAGGAAAGAAAATTAAGGGCTTCCGGTCCAGGGATCAACCTTGCGATCAGGCTGAGGACCAGATTGCCCAGGGGCAGATCGGGGATCAAATACAAAAAGGGAAGGTGTTGAGCCACTATCCAGCGCTGTCGGGGTACCAGGCAGGGTACGAGGCATCACCATGATGCCAGGGGCGAGCGTACTTTCTGTCGCAGATTGCCCCTGATGTAAGGCGCTGATGGCGTTAACACCCGCCTGATGGTGCTTGCGTGCGCAAATTGCAGTTCCTTCCTCTATGCTCGTTCCTGCTTTCTGCTCCGCCGCTTCACAGGCCAATCTTTGATAAACAGCCATATAATCAGACGCTTCTTTGTACTGGCCGGCTTTCATCAGTTCTTTCACGTGAAGCTGTGCGTCCTTGAACTTGCTTTGGGGATCCGGCTTTTGAAATATCGGAGGAGCGTCCGCCGCCGATGCGACGGTTGAAATGATTGCGGTAAAAATTGCCAGAACTATAAGTTTCATGTTTTCTCCTTTCAATGAATGGAGTTTGAGAATTATAAGACGGCGCCTAAAAAAACCCGTAACGCTTATTTACTCACTCAATAATAAGCCGTTTTTAACAAGTTTAAAAGTGAAAGAACGAGAACAATCGAACAGTTTTAAGTCGGGGTCCAAATCGCACGGATCCTGTTCCCATACAAGAGTTCCGGCGCCAGTGCCGGCCCTTCAATGGCTTATATGTGGATACCAAATTCAAGGCGGCCCAGATTGGGGCATAGTGAATATTGTATGATCATACACAGCAACGCTGCTTTTTTCATTGCGGGCCGTGAGTATTCGAGAAGGAGAATCTTCATGCTGAAGCGTTACCCAGAAAAAGGCCCGGCAAAGAGTAGTCGGCCTTGCCGGGCCAGAGACGCCTACTACAAGAGGGAGAAAAAAGTAGACGTCCGGCGATAGTTTGTTCGATCGGCTTCAACGACTCTGTTCCCAACCGCACATAAGGGAAAATTTATTTACATCCGCCGCAGAGATTATTTTAATTTGCGCATAATGTATATTATGTTAAATTGGATAAAAACATTGAGGCGGATCGAATGCGATGGCCATTATTCCTTTTTTTCCGTTAAAACCTTCTTTTCCGTTAAAACAGGCCAATCGACAAACGCAATGACCAACAGTAATATCAGGACTCCTCCTGGAACCAATGCGAACAATGCCAGTTCCGGCTTAAAACCGGCTCGTTTATGTATTCTCCAGAATGGCACGACAAAAAAAATGGTTGCAGCCACCAGCCATTGTAAAACTCCGAATTGACTCATATGACCTCCACACGAATTGCTCATCTTGAAATGATGAAATTCGTAAATATGTAATTTTCGCGATCGACCTTGCTATACCCGCTTAGCGGCATTTAAAGAAGGTCTTGTTGAGCCAAGCGTATGTACTTATGACCTGGAAAATTCGAAAGATCGGCTTTGTGGGTAAACTGGCCCGAGCGCTCCCATTTCATTGCTTGCAAAGATCTTCCGTGTGTTTTTCATCCAGGGCTATATTTTGCGGGATAATGGGCGTTCCAACTGGACAAATCAAAATCTCCCTATGCATCTCTCAATTATTATTCCGGCTTTTAATGAAGAGCGTCTGATCGAAGAATGTTTGCAATCTATTTCTACATCACTCGCCGCAAATTACAAGCCCGGCTTCACCTCCGAAATCATCGTGGTGGACAACAACTCCACTGACAACACGGCCGATCTGGCAAGACAGGCAGGCGCCCGAGTCGTGTTTGAGCCGATCAATCAGATCGGCCGGGCACGCAATACTGGCGCGGCTGAGGCGACAGGCGACTGGTTGCTGTTTGTGGATGCCGACAGCTACTTAAATACCGGGCTGCTTGCCGATATCCTGCGGCTTATCGAGGATGGCAAGAGCGTAGGCTGTGGCAGCACGATACAAATGCCGGGATTGCCGTGGTGGGCGAGCGCGACTTTGAAGCTCTGGACCGGCACCTCCGTTCTATTTGGCTGGGCGGCTGGGGCGCTGGTCGTATCCCGCAGCGATGCGTTTCGCGACATTGGCGGCTTCGACCAGGAACTTTACGCCGCCGACGAAATAGGCTTGAGCCAGAAACTCAAAAAATGGGGACAACAACGCGGGCTTCAATTTGTCATCTTGACAAGACATCCCCTGGAGTCGTCGCCACGCAAGGTGCAGCTTTACTCCGCCGGAGAGATTACCGGCCAGATCCTGCGCGTCATGCTACACCCGCGCCGGTCGTTGCAAGACAAGAAGCAGTTGCCGGTCTGGTATGACGGGCGGCGTTAAAAACAGACTCGTCGTTTTAGCAGTCCCTGCAGTTGAAATGGCGCTAACACATTCAGCCCGATTTCAACCCGGTTTGAGCCAGGATCAACTGCAACTAACTGACGAGGTTGGCGGTGACGTTGCCAGTTCTCTTTTATTCACGCCAAGTGCAATTTCTGTTGCAATTTTTTCTCCTCGGGTCACCCTAAATGATGGGCATGACGGGATACCAACTCATACGCTAGCTCGTCATTATTTTGATAAAATCCTGCCTCGCTTATTTTTTCTCAAGAGGGTGGCATGAATTCAGTCTTTAAACGGTATGTATTGGGTTTCCTAATTGCGCTATTTCTTTCAGGATGCGCGACCCATACACCAAGGAAGATGTATAAAGGTGAAATAAAAAACGAAAAAGATGTTGCAACTATTATTGGAATAAACGACTGGACGAACTGGAACAGGCCTGTAACCTTAAGGGTCCATAAGCTTGACGGTGAGACATTGTACGGATCGCCGAATGTTCTTCATGTTGATCCTGGAAGCCATGAGCTAGTGTTATCCGTAAGTCATGACCGTATGATGGCCCTAAAACTACCGGTACTTAAGGTTTCCGTGAAAGCCGGGCAGGTATATCAACTCGACTATCGATTAATCGAGCATCGAGCGAGCCTTAGAGAGAGTACTGGAACTGCGGTGTATTCGTTGCGGTATATAGGGGATCATAAGGATTACGAGGATTATTTAGCCAAGAACCCAGAATACAAGGCCGGTACGCCTTTATTCATTCCTTCTGCGGGCTAGGTCGTCCAGAAGGGCCTGGCTATGAATGAATTTCTTTCATTTTAAATGCTGAACAGAACTGCAAGTCCAAAAACAAGGATTTGCAGTTTTTTTGCTTTAGATTTCAGCGCTTGGCTTCACCTTGAGATTTTTCGGTAGCCAGCGCGAACCGGACAAGTATTTCTCTGCCGACTCGACCAGTTCGCCCTTTTTCATCTTCGTCAGGGCCTGTGCTATGTCCGGAGAAACCGCCTCTCCCACCACCTCAAGAATCTTGTCTTTGGACACGTGCGAAAGATAGTTCTCCGGCGTAGGTTCCCACCAGTCGGCCATGTCCAGATTCAGCGCATTCATAAGGGCTGCTATGTCATCAGATGGCGCGTTCTCACTGCTTGATACGGTATTGACCGAAACCGCCATACAGAACGCCAGCAAGTCCAGGAGGTCTTGCTGCGGCTGCTCCAATAGCCACTGAAAGAGGTTCTTGCCGCCCTGCTCTCCTGCCTTGATGCGCTCCTTCCATACCTTACGCTTTTCCTCGACTGCCATAGCTGCGCGGCTCTGCTCGATGTTCTCCGCATCCGGCTTGAGATAAGGACGTTCGATGTTGACCTGCACGATACGATTTGATGCGTACCCGCTCCCGAAAACCTGCAGCGCCAGTTGGTGTACGAGTGCCGCCAGCGCCACGTCCGGCCTGTTCGCCAGTTCTACCTGAAGGGCTGCGGTGCGGTGCGCCGTCAGCATGCGCGTGAGCTTTTCCGAGTGCAGTGGCTTGAGTGCCTCGCTTTGGCCGGTTCCTGCCAGTCCTGTTCCCTGCTCTTTCGGCTGCTTTTTCACATCCTCCTTGCGAATAAGATTCCGCTCGATGCGTAGCTCCCCCGCATGGTCAACCGTAACGATGACTCCCGCAATTTCAAGATCGTCTGCATAAAGTTCTTCCAGTGATTCGCTCAATGCCGCTATCTTTCTCTGTACGGCTTCATGTCTCTTTTCAATCTCCGAATAGATTTCGCCGGACGCGTCCTCGTCCTCGTTGTAACCCTCAAATTCGGCTTCGATGGCCTCCATTTCAGCGTCAAGCGCATCCTTTGCGGCCTGTTCTTCAGAAGTTAGCTCACGCCTTATAGTTCGCGCCTTCACGAATTCAGCCTCATCCGCATGGTCGAACGTGGTGTGGCATTGCGCCCAGGCATGGCCTTCGCCCACGATGGCCTCAACCGCCTGATTGAGTTTTTCCAGGGCAAGCGATTCCAGCAGTTCGGCGTCCTGTATATAACCTTCGTCCTCTTTCCCAAACAGGTCGCGCCGTATTAATCCTCCCGCCGCTTCGTATTCCTCCACTCCGACGAACTTGGCAAGCGGGCTCTGCCGAATGTCTATTTCGGTTCCCGTAATCAAGCGCCGGAAGGTTGAGCCGTTGCGCTGCCACTCCGAAGTACTGTTCCAGATGCGCTCCTGCAATTCGTGATCCTCGGTAAGCGCCAGCGCGGAAATCTGCTCGAAGTTCATTTCGTCCTCGGCATACAGCTTGAAGATTGCCGGGGAAACGTTGGTGAGCTTCAGGTATCGCTTCACGGTCAGGGGTGAAACGCCAAAACGCGGGGCAATCTCGTCCGGCGAAAGTCCCGCTTCAGTCAAATTCCGGTAGGCCATGATGAGATCGGCCGGGTGCATGGCTTCGCGCCCACTGTTTTCCGCAAGACTCATTTGCAGCGCTTCTTTCACGCCCACTACACGGCAATCCACCTCATCCTCTTTGGATAGCCGTGCCTCGGCCACCAGCAGATTCAGAGCGGCCAGCCGCCTCCCGCCGGCGACAACCTCAAATTTTCCGGTTTTCTTGTTTTTCTTCTTTTGCTCGGTGACAACCAGATTTTGTATCAGCCCTTGGGATGCTATCAAAGCAGCCAGTTCCGCTATGCCGCTACCCTCTTTCTTGCGGACATTCAGGGGCGATTTAACGAGATTCTTGATGGCTATGCGCTGAATGTTGCTGATTTCAATGTCTTGGATGGGGTCGGTGTTTTCCATGATGATTTTTTCCTGTGGTAATAGTGAATAGTAAAGGAAAGAGCCGGGGCGGTGCACGGGCATGGGCATGGGTTCTAGTATTCGTTGGGCACAAGGAAGGTGGTCACGCTGCGATCCCATTCCGTGATGATCCAGAAGGTGTTGTGGCCAAAACCTTCACACGGCTTGGTTTCGTCAATTTGGATAAGTGGACAGAATACGGCTTTCTTCAACCCTGGCTTGTTCAGTTGCAATTAAATCTGGTTCGCAAAGATCAAATGCAGGTCGACGGGGATAAACGCAGGTGCATTACAGTTTAATCCCGGTTTGCGAGATTAATAGTTGCAGTTGTTCCCGGCTCAAAATCGCGTTGAATGCTGGTCGGTCCAGTTTGAAAGGCAGGTTGTTTCAGCTAGGAGATAAATGCAGGTTGATTTGTAGTTAGTCCCAGTGTGGGAGACGAATAGTTGCAGTTATTGACCTAAGTTTGTGCTGCAACTGCCCAACTCTTTCCCAAGCCGTCAAAACTGAATCTGGCCAAATCATTAATAATCATGAAGCGTTTGGGCTAGCAGTCGTATAATGACCGGCGGTCACCTACCAGGAGCTTCGACACCGTGAGCATCCAGGAACGAAAAGCACGGGAATTCAATCGCCGGGAGAGTGAAATTCTCAATGCGGCGCTGGCCCTCTTCGGCCGTGCTGACTGGGAATTGGTAACGGTTGAAGAAATCTCCCGAAAAGCCGAGGTTGGCAAAGGCACGATCTACAAACACTTCGAGAGTAAGGATGAAATTTATGCGCGGCTTGCGCTGGAATTCAATCGCAAGTTGCTGGCGCAAATCCAGAAAACGGATATATTGCCCGTTATTGCGCGCTTTCGCGAAATGACCCGGGTTGCGTGGGAGGCCCATCTTTCAAGCAAGGAGCTTCACCGCGTAGTGCTCTACTGCGGGCGTGCCGAGTTCAGGCGAAACCTGCCGGCGCGGATCAGCGAGGAACTCAAGGCGGTCGAGGCAGCGACAAACAAGGCGATTAATGCCGCTATCATGCAAGGCGTCGAGGAAGGCCTGTTTCCACGTAAGCCTCTGGACATGCTGATGTTCGGGGCGCAATCGGCTTTCTGGGGAGCGGTTCAACTGATCTGGAGCGGCTATCTGAACGAACGGGACAAGGCAAGGTATTGCGACGAAATTACCAACTTCATATTGACGGGCCTGATCTACCAGGACAGGCGCCTGTAGAGAAAGGGGGCTTTATTCTTACCTTTGTGACCGTTAGTCCATATACGACCGATAGGACATATCCCAGAGCTTCGTGATGGATATTGATCATACCGAAAGCAATCGGCCTTTCCCGGACGGCACCAGCCAAAAGATGCCCGGCCGGCGCCGGGCGGCCCGCCTTACAATCGCCGCTCTGCTTATATTGCTGTGCATCGCGGGCGCACTACATATCTTCGGCTATGTGGGGACTAATTCCGCCGCTCCCGCCCCCAAAGCGGGTGCGGCGGCGCTGGAGTTGCTGCCGCGGGACGTCGCGGAGGCAACGGTACAGGCACTGCAGCGAACTATTCCTCTCACGGGCACGATTCAGCCGTTGAATCAAACGGAGATCAGATCGCAGCAGGCCGCCGAAATCCAGGAAGTGCTGGTTCGCGAAGGCGAGCCGGTGGAAAAAGGACAGGTTCTCGCCCGGCTCGACACTACAGACCTCGAAGCCAAGCTGCGCGACAAGCTCGGCGCGCTGGACGTGGGCAAAGCGCAGCTGGCGCTTGCCAGAAAGAACCTCCACGCTAATAAGTCACTGCTGGAGCGTAATTTCATTTCTCAAACCGCCTTCGACAATTTACAAAGCAGTTTTCATATCGGTGAAGCGACGCTGGTTTCGCTTCAGGCCCAGGTTGAACAGGCACGCAAAGCGCTTGCTCATGCCGTCATCCGCTCGCCGATTGCCGGCGTGATCGCCGAACGCGTGGCGCAACCGGGCCTTGCGGTCGCAGTCAACACGAAACTCTTCACCGTACACGATCTTTCTCTGATGAGTATCGAAGCCCTGGTCCCGGCTCGCGACATTCCCGCGGTACAGGTGGGACAGGAGGCCCGATTGCTGATCGAGGGATTCGGCGAACGCGTCTTTATTGGAAAGGTGGACCGGATCAATCCTTCGACCGAACAAGGGTCGCGCTCGATCATGGTGCACCTGCTGATCGACAACACGGACGGCCAACTGAAGGGAGGAATGTTCGCACAAGGCACGTTGGGTGTATCGAGCATCGTTTCCGCCGTTGTCGTGCCACAGGCTGCGGTGCGCGAGCAAGGCGGCCACGCCTCCGTTTTTTGCATTGAAGCGGGCGCGCTGACCGAACAGCGCGTGGAAACCGGCATGCGCGATGCGGCGACCGACACCATTGAAATCAGGTCAGGCCTCTCTGCCGGCGCCAGGGTAGTGGTAGGCAACCTGGGGAACCTGCGCGCGGGGCAACCAGTTCGCGTGATGAATGTCCCCACGGAATGACGCCTGCAGCACGACCCGCGCTAATTCCGCAGGCGCCGCTGCTTGAGTATCCATAAAATCCATAACACACCCTTCAGCGCATAGCCATGTGGATCACCCGCGTCAGTATCAACAACCCAGTTTTTGCCACCATGATGATGGCGGCGCTGCTGGTGCTCGGGCTGTTTTCCTACCAGCGTCTCAATGTCGACCAATTTCCGGACGTCAGTTTTCCAATCGTGGTGGTGCAAACGGAATATCCGGGCGCATCCCCCGAGACGGTGGAGTCGGATGTCACGCGCAAGATCGAGGAAGCCGTGAATACGGTCAGCGGCATCAAGACCGTCAGTTCGCGCTCTTTCGAAGGCAGCTCGCGCGTAATGGCGGAGTTCGACCTGACCACGGACCCGGCGGTGGCCGCACAAGACGTGCGCGACAAGATAGCCCTGGTGCGCCCCGGCTTCCGGCGCGAAGTCAAGGAACCCAGGATCAGCCGTTTCAACCCGGACGACACGCCCATCATCTCCCTGGCGCTGGATTCCAGTACGCGTAACTTGCGCGAGCTCACCACTTTGGCCGACCACATCATCCGCAAGCGGCTGGAAACCGTTCGCGGCGTGGGCCAGGCCACCCTGGTTGGCGGAATCATGCGCGAGGTAAAGATCTACCTCAAGCCCGACCAGATGCGCGCACTCGGCGTCGGCGTGGACAAGATCCTCGAGACCATCAAACGAGAAAACCAGGAGCTCCCCGCTGGCAGCATTTCCACCGGCCGGGAGGATACCATGGTCCAGGTGCGCGGGCGCATCGCCGAGCCTCACCAGTTCGGCAGCCTGATCGTGGCGCAGCGCGGCGGCGCGCCGGTGCGTCTCGACCAGGTGGCAAGCATCGAAGATGGCCGCCAGGAAATGACCACGGCGGCCCTGGTGGACGGGAAACCCGCCCTCAGCATCGATATCGTCAAAGTACGGGGATCCAATACCATCGTGGTGGCCGACGGCGTGCGCGCGGCAGCGGCCGACCTGCACAGCATACTGCCGCCCGATGTCAAACTCAGGGTTGTGCGCGACAGTTCCACCGGCATCCGCAATTCGGTGGCGGATGTCAAAGCGACACTGATCGAGGGCGCGGCTCTCACCATCGCAATCGTGTTCGTATTCTTCAATTCCTGGCGCAGCACGGTGATCACTGGCCTGACCCTGCCGATCGCGCTGATCGGGACGTTTCTTGCCATGTATGCCTTCGGCTACACGCTTAACACCATGACATTGATGGCGCTGTCGCTCAGTGTGGGATTACTTATCGATGATGCCATCGTGGTGCGAGAAAATATCGTGCGCCACCTCGTGATGGGCAAGAATCACCGCCAGGCAGCGCTCGAAGGCACGCAGGAAATCGGCCTCGCCGTGCTTGCCACCACCTTCACCATCGTCGCGGTATTTTTGCCGGTGGCTTTTATGGGCGGTATTATCGGGCGTTTCTTTTTCCAGTTCGGCGTCACGGTTTCCGCAGCGGTGCTGCTCTCCCTTTTCGTCAGTTTCACCCTCGACCCGATGCTGTCCAGCATCTGGCCCGACCCCGCGACACAGGGAGGCAAGCTCCGACCGGTGCTGGGCCGCCTGCAAGCCGGCCGCGACGCGCTGCTCGACCGCATCCATGCCATGTACGGCGCTTTGCTGCACTGGGCGATGAGGCATCGCTTGTGGATCGTGGCACTGGCCTTCGTTACCTTCTTCGGCAGCTTCGCGCTGGTGCCGCTGATCGGCTCCGAGTTCGCGCCCCAGGCCGATCTCGGCGAAGTCCAGGTCACGATCAAAACGCGCGTCGGTTCGTCCATCGAATACACACGAGCCAAGGTGCAGCAGGCGCAGGCGGCGATGGCCGAATTTTCGGAGGTTGAATATTCCTACGCTACGGTAAACAGCGGCGGCGCCGTGGGAAAGAATTCAGCAACCATTTATGTACGCCTCACCGATCATAAGCAGCGAAGCCGCAGCCAGAAGCAGTTGCAGGACCCGATCCGCGAGCGCCTGAACCGTATCGCCGGCATCGAGATCAGCGTGGGCGCGTCGGGTGGCCTGGGCGGCGGCAAGCCGATCCAGGTAAGCATACAAGGGGCCGATATTGCACAACTGGAGAAGCTGTCGCAAGCAGTAATGGCGACCATGCACAGGATTCCCGGTCTCGTCGATATCGATTCGAGCCTGGAGGCAGCGAAACCGACTCTGGCTGTGGACATCAATCGCGAACTGGCCAGCGATCTGGGGCTGGGAGTTGAACAGATTGCCAGTGCCCTGCGCCCCCTCGTCGCCGGTGAAATCGCCGGAGCCTGGAAGGCTCCGGATGGGGAGAACTACGATATAACAGTGCGTCTGCCACGCGAAGAGCGCGCGCGCGCCGCCAACCTGGACAGGCTCTACCTGACCAGCACGCTCGTCGATGCCGACGGCAGCCCGCGCATGGTGTCCCTGCGGCAGATTGCCGAGTTCGTGCCAACGCTCGGCGTCTCCCAGATCAACCGAAAGGATTTGCATCGCGAAGTCCTGATCGGCGCCAATCCCTCCGGGCGGCCTCCGGGCGATCTGGGCCGGGAACTCGGTATCGCACTTAAGGACATCGAGGTGCCGCCGGGATATCGGCTCGTGATCGGCGGCGCAAACAAGGATCTTCAGGAGACCATGGGCTACGCCGCTATCGCACTCGCTTTGGCGGTTATCTTCATTTACCTGATTCTGGCGTCGCAGTTCGGCAGCTTCCTTCAACCCGTGGCAATCATGGCCTCGCTGCCACTCTCGCTGATCGGCGTATTTCTCGCGCTGCTGATCACGGGCAGCACACTCAATATCTTTTCAATCATCGGCTTCATCATGCTGATGGGCCTTGTTACCAAGAACGCCATCCTGCTGGTCGATTTCATCAATCAGGCCGTGAAGGCGGGCAAAGATCGCCACGCGGCAATTATCGAATCGGGCAATGTGCGCCTTCGCCCCATCCTCATGACCACCATGGCGATGATCTTCGGCATGCTGCCGCTCGCGCTTGGCCTGGGCGAAGGCGGCGAACAGCGTTCGCCGATGGCCCACGCAGTCATAGGGGGACTTGTCACCTCCACGCTGCTGACCCTGCTGGTGGTACCCGTGATCTACTCCTATCTGGATGACCTGTCTGCCTGGGCAAAGCGCAAATGGGGCGGGAATTGAGCAGGCTGAGCCCTACCGGGAAACGCGGTTACAATAGGTGTAAATCGCATGACTGGTTTGGAAATGCTGACAGCCACAGTTAATACTGTCAATGGCAAGGCAACCCGGCAATATCCAACAGCAGTGAAAAAAATCGACTCGGCATCGGGGCGTTAAAAGCATGTAGCAGCCTGTCAGACATGAAGAATCGCAGCTTTTGCAGCCGGTTTCCTTTAAGTCCTACAGGCTGCTAGAGGTGTGTAGAGCGTTATTCGTACTCGTCAGTTCTACGTCGAACCCATGAAGCAATCAGCGACGATACTGGGCTGACTGTATTGAAGAATTATATGGTCCAACCCATTCTATAAGTGCTGGTGCCGCAGTCCTTATCCAGCGCTATTGCCTCTTTTATGCTTCCGGTTAAATCCGGTATCCTATGCCGATGGATAAGTAAGCAGCCCAGAATTCAGCTGAGATTTTTGACGTCGAGCTTCCTTACGTGCAGTGTAGGAAGGCAAGCGAGGATATTGCATGAGAGTAGCTGTTTGCAGCGCACAGTCCTATGACCGCCTATTCTTTACCGCTGCTAATCATGGAGTCGGGCATGAGCTGGTGTTTTTCGATTCGCACCTGTGCCATGAGACGCGCCAGATGGTTGGAGACTTTCCCGCCGTTTGTGTTTTCGTCAATGACACGCTCGACGCCACAGTACTGGAAACTTTGGCAGCACATGGGACGCGCCTGATTGCACTTCGCTGTGCTGGTTTCAACAATGTCGATATTCGTGCGGCATCCAGGCTGGGCCTACATGTAGTGAGAGTGCCGGCTTATTCGCCCCACTCGGTTGCAGAGCATAGCGTAGGATTGATGCTCGTGTTAAATCGACACCTTCATCAGGCATATAACCGTGTGCGTAACGGGAATTTCGCTTTGCAGGGGTTGCTAGGGTTTGAACTGCGCGGCAAAACCGTTGGTATCGTCGGCACTGGCCGTATTGGCATGGCAATCACGCAAATACTGCGGGGATTTGGTTGTCGTCTGATCGCCCATGATCCGCAGGAAAGCCATGAATGCATCAGCCTGGGCGTGGAGTATGTACCGCTCGAAAAACTCTATGCCGAGAGCGACATTATCACGTTGCATTGCCCATTGAATCCTCAAACACATCGTTTAATCGACAGGGCGGCGATCAGCAAAATGAAACGCGGCGTGATGCTGATCAACACCAGTCGTGGCGCAGTCATTGATACGCGGGCGGCGATTGAAGGGCTGAAGTCCGGGAAAATCGGCTCCCTTGGACTTGACGTGTATGAACAGGAAGGCGATCTGTTCTTCCAGGATTTATCTGATCAGGTGATACAGGATGATGTGTTTGGACGCTTGCTGACTTTTCCAAACGTGCTGATTACCGGTCATCAGGGGTTCTTCACTGCCGAAGCGCTTTCGAGCATCGCACAAACCACCTTGCAAAATATCACCGTTTTCGAGCGAGATGGAATATGCCAGAATGAAGTTAAAGTCGATATGCTCAGAGGAGATTAGCTCATCGTTGTTTTCAACACAGTTCATTCCAAAGCATTTGGCTCAGCAGGCGATGCATAAGCGTTACTGCCTGAACTGATGGAAGAACGTTGACGAGAGCTCCGGTTACCATAGATCTCCCAGCACCCTGTTAATCACAAAAAGCATCACGGCCAGCGTAAGCAAGCCGAGCAGGCGACTGCTCTCCCCCATCAAATTAGCAGCCAAGGCAGACACGCGATCAAGACGACGAAAAAGAAACAAGGCAATAATAATGCCCACCACCATTGCCGCGTACAAAATCTCCACGTACCCCACCTGGTAATACCATTCGTCGTTGTCCACGCTAATTGCTCCGCTTGATGTCACTGCTGCTGCGCTTGATCACTGGTTGCCGCTACAGGTAACTGTTGAAATTGCGCCCTGCCCCTTCGAATCCGAATCCTTGCCCCATGGAATTGGCTTTATCTGCAAGGTAACTCGCGTGGCCAGGGCTCTTCATTATCGCGAAAGACTCAAGCGCGTAAATTTCCTGTCTGGGGTTTTAACGGCTGGTTTTGCCCATGAATGTACTGATGCCGGTGGAGCGAAGCAATTGCAGCAGCACTTCTGCCGCAGGGCCCGAAGAGGCAGGATTTTGACCGGTTATCAGATTACCGTCCACCTGGACATATGGCATCCAGTTGTCGGTCTTGCTGTAGTTTCCACCCAGTTCCCTCAACCGGTCTTCCAGCAGGAAAGGGACGACCGTGATCAAGCCTACGGCCTCTTCCTCCGCATTTGAAAACCCGGTCACGCGCTTTCCTTTAACCAGATATTCGCCGTCTTTCCCCCGAACATTAACCAGCGCGACGGGCGCGTGACAAACTGCCGCGACGGGTTTGCCGGCATTTACGAAGCCTTCGATCAGCGCAATGGATGCTGCGTTATCGGGCATATCCCACATCGGGCCGTGGCCACCAGGATAAAATACCGCGTCAAAATCGCTCGCCAAAAGATGAACCAGCTCTTCCGTATTCGCCAGCTCAGCCTGTGCAGCGCCGTCAGTCCGGAAACGCTTTGTGGCGTGAGTCTGGTTTTCCGGCAATTCACTTTTTGGATCAAGCGGCGGCTGGCCGCCTTTCGGCGAGGCTAGTTTGAGCGACGCTCCGGCGTCCTTCAGTAAATAATACGGAGCGGCGAACTCTTCCAGCCAGAGGCCGGTTTTCTTTCCCGTATTGCCAAGCTGATCGTGAGATGTCAGAACAATGAGAATCTTCATCACACACCTCCTTCTGGGTAGAAAGCTATTATGCTGAATCAGCAATCCCTGAATTAACAATCCTAAGTCCGCGCCGTCCAACTGCCGGGCCCAAGATTATGAAATGCCAGTGTACTGCCATTTCCGTGGTCATTCCTTGATTTAGCTGATTCGTTTTACGCTCGGCCTGATGATCAGCAGAGATAGTACAGGTCTCAAAGACGTGATCGGCGGTTGGCGACTGTCACAATTCAAGAGTATAGTTTTTCAAGTTCACTTGCCAGACGGCCATCCCATCCATGGATTGGCGAGGCTGCGGGATTCTGTCCCGGCAAGCAGGACAATAGCTGAATCTCTGAACAAAATCTTGAGAACCGAGTGGAGAGCGCCTTCGTGCTCTGCCCCACCACCAAGCATATATTAGGTATAACAGGAATAAGCATGACTTTCAAACTCGGCAGCGAGCTGACCATGCTGGCCATTGATATCCGGAATCCAGGAGGACCGGAGGTATTGATGTGCGCCTTGCACCCTATTCCCCAGCCTGGAAGGGGAGAAATTCTGATCAAGGTCGAGGCGGCTGGGGTCAACCGTCCGGACATTCTGCAGCGGCGCGGACTGTACCCGCCGCCGCCGGGGGCTTCCGAGATTCCGGGGCTCGAAATCGCCGGGGAGATTGTTGCTTTGGGCAAAGGAGCAGTGCGCTTCGAAATAGGCGATAAGGTATGCGCACTCGTTGCAGGAGGCGGTTACGCCGAATACTGCACCGCGCACGAAAGTAACGCGCTGCCGGTGCCGCAAGGGCTCAGCATGACAGAAGCTGCGGCCTTGCCGGAAACCTTCTTCACGGTCTGGACCAACCTCTTCCAGCGCGGCAAGCTCAAAGCCGGCGAAACCGTGTTGATACACGGTGGGACATCGGGTATCGGCACCACCGCAACGATGTTGGCCAAGGCATTCGGCGCCATCGTGCTGGCTACGGCGGGTTCGGAAGAAAAACGCCAGGCATGCCTGGCGCTGGGCGCCGATCTGGCTATCAATTACCGCACGCATGATTTCGTTGCAGAAGCTGAAAAATTCACGGCTGGCGCAGGAGTCGACGTCGTGGTTGATATTATTGCCGGCGACTATGTCGCCCGAAACTATAAGGCGGCTGCGCTGAATGGCCGCATTGTCCAGATCGGCGTCCAGAATGGTCCCGCAAAAGACCTGAACCTCATGACCATGCTGAAAAAACGGCTAACGCATACCGGTTCCACACTACGGTCCCGCAACGTTTTGGAGAAAGCGCAGATTGCGCGGGAACTGGAACAGCAAGTCTGGCCGATGTTGAATGAGGGAAAGCTGAAACCCCTGATTTTCCGCACCTTCAGGCTGAAGGACGCAGCCGAGGCCCATGCATTGATGGAATCCGGCGTGCATATCGGAAAACTCGTTTTGACGACTGCTGCCTTGCAGGCGAATGACTCCAAAACATCGGTCTGAGGTTACTGCCCTTCTCTACTGCCCTTTTCTCCCGCGCTGCCTTGGGGTTAATCCCGCTAATCGATGGCATTACCGCGAACGACGGCTGAATCACCACGGAATGGCATCGCTGATACCCATCTTCCTGCAGATCTCTTCAACCGGCGTGCCAAGCTCAGCCTGTTTCAAGGCAAACGCAATCTGCTGCTCCGTATACTTGCTCTTCTTCACGTCACGACCTCCTTTCCTTTTCAAGGGTGAAAATCATGCCGGAAATTCTACTTTCAAACGATGCTGTTTATTGGGGTAGGGTCAATTACCCTCGGACTCTAAAGCCCGGTGCTACTGAAAACGGGGGGACGTCGGTGGTACCTAACTAATTTCCGTGTCGCCAAATATCAAAACTGACTTTGTAGTTAAAACATTCTTAGAAGCTCGATGCCTGGTAACACATATGGAATAATTTTCTTTGCAGCTGGGACCAATACCCTTTCATCGGGATCATAGCCCAGTATTGCTACGCAATTCTTGTAATAGGAGTCACCCGATTCGGACGACAATAAGACCGTCTTGTCATAGTCCCGGCATTTTTTTGTGGTTCCTTCCGCGGTCTTTTTATCGCCGGAAGTTTTGTAGAGATTTACCAGCGCGGGAAGAAACTTATAATCCCTACCAATCCTTTTAATACCGAGATTAAGAATCTTTCCCGCCTCGTCATATTTTTTTTCTTCCATATAAACGCTTGCTAGCTTTATATATGCTTCCGCTGGAGCGTAATTATGATCGATCAATGAAAGAAGGTTATTTATTGCATCCCCATAATTCTTTTCTGAAATTTCAACTGAGGATTTAGCAATTTTACTTGATACCAGATTCAATTTAGAGTCCGGAAGAGAAGCTGCTTTCGTTTTAGCCCGCTCTACATCTCGAAAACTGAGAGCATTGATAGTCTCTATTGCCTTATAGTCCTGATCAAGTTGAGCTTTAGAAATGGGATCATAAACTGTGCTTCGAAATTCTGCCTCGCTGTTTGCAGGGGGTAGTTCACCTCCAGCATATGCTGTATTTAAGTAATCCTTTAATGCTTTGATTCGGGTTGCCCGATCCTCATGACTTTTATTTTTCGAGGAAACCTCATCGTTGAGTTTTTTGGTTAGCGCAGCAGATTGTTCTTTGGTCGAAGCATCAGGTTGTTCGGAGGGATCCAGCCCTTTGATCATCTTATTCAAGTGCGCTGATTTTTTTCCTTCACCTTCACCGATTTTCTCAAGAACCACAGGAAATTGTTCATAGTTATAATTAGCCCTCATTAGTAAATCCATGCCCATCTTGTCTGCTTCCAGCTCATTTTTCCTAGACCAGCCAGGCGAAAGTAAATCAGCCCACACTAGACCTAGCGATGTAAAACCAAACCAAGCTTGTTTTCCTAAGTCCTCGTCTCCCATAATAATGCTTGCCGTTTCAGCAATAATTCCACCCATCTCCAAACCTGAAGTTACAGAGTTGACTGAGCTTTTCTCTGGATTATGCTTTAGAAGAATATGACTTATTTCATGCGCCAGTATTGCTGCCAGTTGATCTTCATTTTCAACGTTTCTCAATAATCCTGTTGTCACATGGAGTTGATTTAACTCATCGACATAGGCATTAAAAAATTCATCTGTGATTAAAACTACAGACAGTTCAGGTTTTTCCCCTTGCCAACCCTGAAGCAGCCTGTCGATAATTTTCTGCAGATACGCCACTATCTTTTTGTCCTCATAGATATAGGTATCGTATTCCAGATAGAAAGCGGTTGCCGGATCTATCTCGCCATTATATTTTTGGCTAAATTTTTGCTTCGCCTCATTGCCCGAATTGAACCAGGATTTATTGCCCTTTGCTTTCGCATTGGTCTGATCCAATACAATTCCTTTATCAGAAGAATTGGATTCAGTAATGGGCTTTGTTGCGCAGCCGCCCAGAACAAAGACCCATATCAACATTAAGCAACTACATACTTTCTTCATATTTTCTCCATTATTTCCTGCAAGGAGGAGGCCCTATGCCGCTTGCTGCTGGGCTAGTTTCATCAGCGGGCGCACCTGGAGCAGATGCTGGACATGGTGGTCTAGCGGGAATGTCCGAAGCGAGTTTTGGACCGGATAGTTCCAACTGGATAGATCGTAACCAGACCTCTTTACCATTAATATTTACCTTAACCAGATTTTTTGGACTGGTTGCTAGTACGGGAGCGCCTTTAACATCCGCTTCAGTTAACTGGTACTTTTCTTTAACCCCATCCTCTGAATACACATCCAGCCCCTTCTTATGTACACCAAGTATTATTTGCTGATCTGCTTGAGCAACTGAGAAGATGGTGGTTAAAAACATAAAACCAGAAAAAATAACTAATGTGGGTTTCATATGGATACCCTTTTTCAATTTTTTGTTTGGTTTTAATGAAGGAACAAGCTCAACATTATGCCTCTTCAGTATATATCTTAAAATCCAATTTCACCGGGTTTACGATAAAAGACAATAATGAAACGCTGATCCAATCCATTGGGGAAACTTTAAACCCTACCCACATCACGGCTGTGATAATTAGGCTTAGTCCTAAGGGAATAAGCAGTTTAAATATCAGGATAACGATTAATGACTTAACGCCTTCTCTAAAACTACCGAAGCCCATTTGCGCCATTTTCGAGCTAGGGACTATCTCTTGCCAGACCCAGCCAATTACAATAATGCTGAAAAGAAGCGCACTTATCTCGGCCAGCGCGATTCCCACTCTATCCAGATGGGTAAAGTAACCCGCGCCATATTCAAGATAGTTATCGAGAGCCATAGCAAATAGATATACACCCGGCACGCCTCCATTTACCGGACTTAGAACTTTGTCATGTACCCCTTCAATCTTTGTGCCAATAAGAACGACTCTATTTTCAATTCGCTCTTTTAAGAATTCATTCATCTGAGATCCGCACTCCAAATATCCAGGTGCGCACCCCAAGAACCAAGTGGCATGGAGTGTATCTGTATAGGTGCAGGATTCGGATTTGCCGCGCTCTGTGGTGCCGTCAAATACCTGACCTTTCATACTTAGGAGCTGATTCCATTGATAAAGTAATATGCTCTGAAAATCACTCTTATCGATTTTTGGACATATAGCAATACCTCCTACATCATATGTTTCTTCCTGTCTTTTACTTACTCCAGAACCCCAGTTCACCATCATTGGCTTCTTAAACTCGCCGGACTGACTATCTCGACAGCCTTTGGAGAACCAGCCAGGGTTTTCGCAAACGCTCTCGTATAGCGCAAATGCGGGGGTCTTATGTTGACCAATAGAACTTGGATATTTGTTGCTACAACCTGTCCATCCAATGGAAACTTTATTCGCACCCGAATCTCTTACTTCCTTAATTATTAGATTTTCCCTACCGGGCTTAGTAAGACTCGGTTTCCTTTCTTCTTCTGAATCGCACTGACTTGATTCCTTATCTAACAAATAAGGAATAAATATTGGGACGGATCGTGCCGATTCAGATTGATTAATAGTATCGACTAGATCGTCGAGATAAACGTCATGCCCCCTTTGTTTGTGTAGATATAGCAAATCCAAGAATACCGCTTTGGGATTGCGTGCCAAAATACCTGCTAGTAACTGAGTTTGCTCCTTATATGAAAGTGGCCAGGCTTCATTGCTTTCAGCAAGATACTTGTCATCAATTAGTACAACGGTAATCTTGTCCTGAGCCTCGGATCTATACCAGGGCCCCCCAACCAGACGTATAAAGAATGATTCTGATTGAAGAGCTGCTGCTGTTTTCATGCCTACGGGATCAAACTGCGCAGTAACCCCTATGAGCAGGCCTATGAGCAGACTCCCCAATAATGATGATCGGAACAAGCCAATTGAGAACGTTTTCTTCATATTTTTCCTCGGCCTGCGAACCGATCATTCAGCGCTGGTACTCATCCTACGGCACTTACGTTAATAACTCACCTTAAACGTTGGACTATCCTGCGGCCGGGTCTTGCGGTGATCGTAAATCCGGGTGGTGGCAATATTGGCATGCCCTAGCCACTCCTGCACCTTGGCAATGTCGGCCTGATGATCCAGGGCGTTGGTTGCCGCAGTCGCCCGTAGCGCATGCGCCCCGATCTTGAATCCGAGCGCTGCGGAATACGAACGCACCAGTTTATAAACCATGTCGGCTGTTATTGCCGTGTGCAGAGTACCAGTACGGTTGTTGCGAATGGGTCGAAAAAGCGCCCCGGCAAGGTCAAACCCGTGACCTGACTCTTCCAGATAATCCAGAATCAGGCCGCCTGCCGCAGGATGCAGCGGAATATAGCGTATTTTACCGCCCTTGCCGGAAACCTTGAGATGCGCGACCCCGCGACGCTCATGCTTGAAGTCCTTGACCAGGAGCTTGCATAGTTCTTCACGCCGCAGCGCGTGATAGAGCAAGGTGGCCAGAATGGCGCGGTCGCGTTTACCTTTGAGTGATATGTTATTCGGTGCATCGAGCAATCCACGCGCCTGGTGATCTCCTATGGCCGGCGTCTTGCCTTCATAGCCTTCCACTGAAGGTCGCTTGATACCTTTGACCGGATTGTGGGTCACGGCATTCTTGTTGCACAGATATTCGAACAAGGAGGACAGCGCCGCTAGGCGATGCCGGATGGTGGTGCCGCTCAATTCCCGGTACTTCAGGTCATCCCGCCAGGCAATGATGTGAGCGCGCGTGATTTCCCGAAACTCATCCGGCCGCTCGATGCCGGTGAACTTTATGAAATCCTCGAGCGCATTGCGATAGGCGCGCCGGGTCTGCGGATTGTCGATGTTGGCGAACCATTCGGCCTCGAGCGGAACATCAGCCAGGCGGCGGAAGTCGGCGGTGCTCAGAAGCCGGCTGGAAGGAGGTATTGAAGCGGGAAGATTGGATGAGCTCATGCATCCATTCTATTATTGATAACGTATTTTTATCAATAATAACTGACCGAGGGGTTTGTCCTAATTCATCACACATAAAACATGTTATGGTTATAAATAGATGCTTACAATCTAAAATTAGGCCAAGTGTTCAAACAGTCGCGCGACCGCCTCAGCACCTGGATCAGCGTGACCGACCAAATGCTTGGCATTGACATAGGAAGCGCGGCCCGCATTCGCCTTGCTCATGTGGGCAGTGCGATCGGCACCCGCACGCGCGGCTTTCGCCGCCTCGGGCAGGCTCTCTTCCAGGGCATCAAGGGCCGGCGCAAGGGCATCGACCATGGTGCGGTCACCCGGACGTGCCCCGCCGATCTCCTGCATTCTTCGCAACCCGGCCTGCAACGCTTCGCGCATTGGCAAGCCGCTTGAGGCGGCATCGCCCGCTGCGGCGAAGAAGATCGCGAGGAGCACACCGCACGAGCCTCCCATGGTTTGGGAAAGCTCCAAGCCAATGGCTCGATAGAGCTGGGTATGGTCGGCAAGCGGCAAGCGGTCCACGGCGCTGATCAGGGCGCGTGCCGCGCCGGCTAGCGTGCTGCCGGTGTCGCCATCGCCTGACTTCGCGTCGAGCGCGTTGAGGTCGTTCTCGGCGGCGATCAGAACCTCGCAGCAACTGGTCAGGAACTCCCTGGTCGGCTTGTGCATCGAGGGCATCGGAACGACAGCCATCAGGCCGTCCGGAAGCGCCTGAATCGCGACCTGGCCTAGCCGGGAGACCCGTGGCCATGCCGCCAGCGGCGTGTGCTGCTTGAGCAGGGCGATCTCGGCATCGTCGGCAGGATAGGCCGAAATCGAGAAGCCATGCATGTCGAGCGATGTCATCATGGCCGCCGGCCCGATGACGTGGGTTATCCGCTCGCCAATCGCTGACTGCCGGATTTCGTTGAGGATGATCGACATCTCGATGACCGACGTGCCGCCGAGATTGTTGACCATAGCGACATGCGGCTTTTCTTCCATTGCAGCTGACAGGCGCTCGACCATGGCAGCGACAGCTTCGCTCGCGTCCTTGAACTCGACCTGCTCGACCCCGGCTTCACCGTGGATGCCAAGCCCAAGCTCGGCCATTCCGGGCGGGATGCGATCCTCCTTTGGCGAACCTGGGATGGTGCAGGTGTTTAGCGACATGCCGATGCTTTTTGTCTTTGACACGACCTTGCGCGCGGCCGCGGCGACGTGCGCCAAGTCGGCACCATTCTCGGCCAACGCGCCGGCTATCTTGTGCACGAAAAGCGTGCCGGCGACGCCGCGGGCTTGGGGCAAGTCGGGCAACGCCACATCATCGTCGACGATGACTATCTCGACATTCAAGCCAAACTGGCGAGCGCGTTCGGCCGCCAGCCCGAAATTCAATCGGTCACCGGTATAATTCTTGACGATGAGCAGGCAGCCGGACGATCCCGTCACGGCAAGGATGCCTGCCAGTACCGCGTCGACTGTCGGCGAGGCGAAGATGTCGCCGCACACCGCAGCCGTCAGCATTCCTTCCCCGACGAAACCCACATGTGCCGGTTCGTGGCCCGATCCGCCTCCCGAGATCAACGCGACCTTGGACTTGTCCCAGTCATTGCGTACGACCACCCGTATATGCGGATAGCCGTCGAGCCGCGCCAGCTTACCGCCAGACGCCGCGACCAGACCATCGACGGCTTCGGTGACGATGCTTTCTTTGGTGTTGGTGAACTGGGCCATGTTTTCGGCTCTGTTGCAAAAAATGATTTTTGATAAAAAGTGAATTTAAAAGTATTAAAAAATATTTAGTTAAAAATTAAAATATAGCTGTTTCTTATTTTTTGCAACAGAGCCCCTGTAGATACCGAATTGCCTTTCAATGAGCCAGATTTCTCCTGTGAGGCCTTGGCCCAATTTCCAAACGTCCAGCTGTCCTTTCTTAAGCATCCGCATGAGCTCGAAACCGTTGATGGTGGCGTAGGCTGTTTTCATCGATTTAAAGCCGCGCACCGGGTTTATCAAGCGTTTGAGCTTGCCATCAGCTTCGATAATATTGTTCAGGTATTTTACCTGCCGGTGCACGGTGTCCGGCGGACGCTTTACTTCCGTTTTTAATTCGGTAATGGCGGACCTGTAAGCGGGCGCCTTGTCGGTATTGATAGCACCGAGGTGCGCCCAGGGTTTCATGGATTTCAGGGCTTTGCCCCAGAAAACGTTTGGCAGCTTGGGTATTGCGAGTAGCGGAGAGATAGAAATCAATCGTATGGCCTTTTTTATCAAGTGCCCGGTAGAGATACGTCCACTCCCCTTTTACTTTTACGTAGGTTTCATCCACCCGCCAACTGTAGCCCATGGGAGGTTTCCAATACCACCTCAGGCGCTTTTCCATTTCGGGCGCGTAATGCTGAACCCAACGGTAGAGCGTCGTATGATCTACATCAAGACCACGTTCCAGCATCATTTCCGCCAAATCACGATAGCTGATCCCGTATTTGCAATACCACCTGACACAACCCAGAATCAGCTCACCACGGAAATGACGCCACTTAAAATCTGACATTTGAGGATTGTCCTGAAAAATACAATGGTGCACCTCGCTTCTTATTTTTTGCAACAGAGCCGTAGCCGGGAGGCTACACAAATGGGGGTGGGAGGCAGTTGATAAAATATGTTATCAACGGTAAATAGTTATCACCTCAATGCTTGTTTTTATGTAGTTGACAGGCTACTTCTTTTTATGTAGTTGACAGGCTACTTCATTTTTTATTGCAAAATTTAACCGAAATTTAATCGTTTTATTACAACCCATACTTTCCCTTTCACTGCAATTCGAAGGCTTGCAGCCTTAATAAACCATTTCACGTCAGGTCGCCTGTTGCTCTCGGGCAATCCCACGCGTGCTGAATAGGACCTACCTATTACCGCTAGCTTTTTTTTCGTTTCGTTTTGCCATTTTGGGATTTCCAAGAGATCCGTCTAATCATCCTGATGATTTATGTAGGACTGCTCGCTATGGGTTTTAACAATTCCCTGCTGTTGTTAGAAGGATCGGCCCGGTTCACGGCTCTATCCACCCTCCATCAAGTGAAGGCGTCGCTAGGCAAAGAACGTGATTGCGCTATATGCGCCGCTTCCCCAATTGGTGTATCTATATCCAGCCAGCGCCACGCATGGCGCAGTTTTTGGCAGGCAATCTTCCAGCTTGGTGAGTCGCTGTGGCTTGCTTGTCGGCAAAGCTATTTATGAGTAGCCATCAGGCTCAATAGGATCAACCAGAGCGGACTTTCCAGGAGGGGGAATAAAACCCCAGCGCATCACGGAACCCTCGCAGCCTCTGTCAGTATCGCGCACGGAGAATATTTCCATGATCTGTGCTCGATCTCAACACTTACCTCGTGAGGAACAAAACCATCGCTGTCTTCGGTGTGACAGCTAAGCTGTCGCTCTCTCGTTAGGGCTAGCCCTAGTGAGAGATAGTTTACTCATCATAAACTATCTATTTCGCTGAGTAATGATTGCAGCTTTTCTATCTCGACCGGCTTGGTAAGGTGATAATTGAATCCAGCAATTAGCGCTCGTCGGCGGTCATCTTCGGATCCCCATCCGGTCAATGCTACAAGGATCAAGCCCTTCATGTTCGAATCAGAACGCAGTTGTTGTGCAACCTCATACCCGCTCAGGCCAGGAAGGCCAATGTCGAGGAACATTACGTTAGGTTGAAAGGTTTGAGCGGCTTTAAGAGCGTCCGGTCCAGTGTGAACCGTCTCTACCGTATGTCCGGACAACATAAGGAGCATGGCGAGTGTCTCAGCACCATCCACATTGTCGTCCACCACCAGAATGCGACGGGGAACAGATAAGCTACAGGAGTCACTTGCCCCAGCAACTTGCCTCTTGATTATTTGCGTTGCGGCAAGGGGAAAGCGGACAACGAACGTGCTGCCTTGCCCTAGGCCTTGGCTTTCCGCCGCGATGGATCCGTTATGCATTTCAACAAGGCGCTTGACGAGGGCTAACCCGATGCCCAATCCTCCCTGTGAGCGATCCAGGGTTTTCCCGACCTGACTGAATAATTCAAATACCTCTGGCAGAGCCTCTGACGTAAGACCGGCTCCGTTATCCCGCACCCTGATGATCACTTCGCTGCCGTCTCTCTCGGCAGACAACTCAATTCGTCCTCCTTTGGAAGTGTACTTCGCCGCGTTATTCAGGAGGTTACTTACTACTTGGGCCATACGCGTTGGATCGGCGTCAAGCAGGAGCGACTCTTTAGGACTCGAAATGAACAGCCTGTGCTGGTTTTCCTCAATAAGGGGCCGACTTAGTTCAAGAGCTGCATCCAGTACTGTGCGAACCTCTACTCGCTCCTTCTTGAGTTGGATCTTTCCGCTGGTGATACGGGAAACGTCAAGCAGATCGTCGATGAGGCGGACCATATGTTCCACCTGTCGCTCCATGATCTCCCGGGTCCTCACCGTGGCCTCCATCGAAGGTGCCAGCTTGAGCACGGCAAGTCCGTTACGAACGGGGGCAAGAGGATTTCTCAGTTCATGAGCCAGCGTGGCGAGGAATTCATCCTTGCGTCGATCCTGCTCCCGCACCTGCTCATAAAGATAGGCGTTTTCGATCCCGGCAGAGGCAATCGCGGCAAGCTGTACCAGAATCGCTTCGTCCTCTTCGGTGAATTCGCCTTGAGCCTTGTCGGTGAGTTGGACCAAGCCGAGGTTTTTCCCTCCGTGGCCGATCAGCGGCACGGCGAGCCACCCCCTCATCGGCGGATGATCTTTGGCATGTTTTCCAAACCCTTTCCACGCTGGGTGGGCTTCCAGCTCTTGTTGAGTCATCCGCATCGGACGATTGGTCCGACATACCTCCATGTAAATGCCCGATCCATCCATCTTCTCCGAATAGGTATGGTAGCCGGCATACTTGTCCGACAGTGATACCGCTCTAATCGCCTGTGTCCAGTTTTCTGAAATAGTCACGGAAGTCACCGCTTGATGGGCTCCAAGCATGGAGCAGGCTTCTTCAGTCAAAATCCGGACAATGCTGTCCACCGACCACTCCACGTTCATCGACTGGCTTGCATTGGCTACCCGTGCCAGAAGTGCAGCACGGCACTTCTCCATTCCCAGGAGAGCGGCCATTTCTTCTTCGGATTGCTTCCGCTCCGTGACATCCCGGTATGTGACGACCGCTCCAGCGGGTCGGCCATCGACCATTATTGGAGCAACAGAGTAGGTAACTGATAGCGTGCTGCCATCCTTCCGCCAGAAGACATCGTCGTCCACGCGCGCCGGCACACTCTTACGCGCGGCTAAGGCAATAGGGCACTCACTGACCGCGTAATGACGGCCGTCCGGGCGTGTATGGTGAATGGTGTCGTGCAGGTGCCGACCAACGAGCTCTTGGGCCTGATAGCCAAGCATTGCCGCTCCAGCCGGATTCATGTAGGTGCAGCGGAAATCTGGCCCCATTACATAAAGACCATCACCGACGGATTCAAAGATGGCCCGCAAGTGCTCTCGGCTTTCCTGAAGATCCTTCTCGACCTGCTTGCGGTCGGTGATATCAAGCAGGTTTCCGGCATACCCGAGAAATTGGCCTTCAGGGGAGAAGCGAGGGCGGCCTGCGTCGATGATCCACCGGTACACGCCATCGGCCCGCCACAGCCGATACTCGATGGAGAAAGCTTCATTCCGCTCGTTTGCTAAAAGGAAATGTTTGCTTGCTGTCTCCCGATCTTCCGGATGCACGGCATTGAGCCACCCGAAACCCAGGCCTCCGTCCTCGCCTTGGCCGGTGAACTCGTACCACCCGTGAGAGAGGAAAGAGCAGAAACCGTCTGGCTCCGTCACCCAGAGCATGGCCGGAGCGGCGTTGGCAAAACCATGAAATCGCTCTTCGCTTTGCTGGAGAGCCTGCTCGGCCCGGCGCCGCTGCGAAACGACAGCCATCTGGTTGGCAGCAAGCTCCAGCAGCAGCCGGTCTTCCTCCGTTGGAAAGTCTGCGCGTTGGGAACCAGTGATTAAAACGTCATGCTCTTCCAAGCCGGATCGATTGAGAGTCATTCGCAGAGTGCCGGATCCAAACGGATCAGGCACTATAGCAACTGGAATCGAAGCAGCATCGGTCAAGAGCGAAGCGAGCCAGTCCCATGTTTCCGAAATGCAGCGGTCGGCATCAGGACGATGCTTGCTGCATATAGCCTCCGTAAAGCCAGAGCTTTTGGGCTGGAGAAGGCGGATGTAGACCAAGTCAAGATCAAGAGTACTTGAGAGAATCTTAGCGAGCCTCTTGGCAATATCCTCCGGTTCTAGACCAGCCCACGCCCCAGACAGGGTCGAGAGAGCTAGCAAATCCCGCATTGTTCGCCGCAAGCGGCGTACTGCATCAGTATCGTTTTCAGCTACATCCATCGAGTTGTTAGTCCTCCTGGTACATCTGCCGGCGTATGGAGCGATTACTCTTCAGTGGTTCGTGCCTGACCCGCGAGAGCCAATTGAAGACGCGGGAGGGAAAGTGAGTAGAAGTTCTTTAAGCACTTTCTCAGAGGGAACATGGAAAAGATTCTCTGGACACTGCCAATGATAACCATCGGAGGCGACAGGTAAAGACGTTCAATTATTTTACCAATAAGGACCCAGGGACTATTCCCTTATCCAGCGATCCGGCAATGAAAATAATGGGGTTCAAACCGTAAGGCGGCATGGGCCCTAAAAGACTATGCTCATGGCTGAGCTAATTCGTTTATCGGCGCTATCAGCTCTCTCGTATTGTTATTCGGATCGACTCGGTTCACTGCTCTATCTAATCTCCACCAAGTGAAGGCTTCGGTAGGCAGAGAGCGTGTTTGCGCGATATGCGCCGCTTCCTCAACCGGCGTATCAGGGTCCATCCAGCGCCACGCATCCTCCGGTTCCAGCACAACGGCCGGCGGTCATGTATAACCACCATGCCGCCTTCACAGTCCTCGGTGACAATGACGAACCCGACTTCAACGTTTTGCTCGGTGTAGGGGCGGAAGTTGGTTAGCCCAGCTATGAAAATCGTCGCCTCGACCTTGCGGGTGATATACCAGGGTTGCTTCTTGCCGCCCTCTACCGTCCGCTCGAACCAGCCCCCTCCAGGAATGATTACCCTCCCCTCGCGGAACATGTGCCGGAAATAGCGCCCTGTCAGGGCTTTTTCTACACGCGCATTAATCCAGGGTTTTCTCTTCGCAGCAGCCTCGCTAGGTGTCCGATAGCCCCCGGTTTTGCCGATGAATTCCACCTTGCGATTGCGCAACATGATCATCCAGGGGCACAGGCCGGGCGCGATGTTGTACGACGCGATATGATCGCCACCGGTCCACTCGCGATCATCGCTGGTATCCGCTCCTAGCGCCCGCGTGTAATACTTGCGCGTTCCGGATTGTTCAAAACGTCCCCCCATATCTCATACTGCGCCCGGTCAACCGCTTTCGCAATTCGTTGCTTCAGTAAATACGTTGGCTGCGCGCGATTTACATTACCGATTTACTCGCAGTTTATCATCCATGGCACGCCGAATTGATCGATAAGCATGCCAAACCGGGCCGCCCAGAAAGTTTCCTGCAGCGGCATTCGCACTGTTCCATTTTCCGCTAATGCGTGGAAAATACGTTCTGCATCTGCCGGGGCCTCGACATTCAGCGCTACGGAAAAGCCTTTCATCTCCTCAAAGTGATCGGGTGGACTGTCGGAACCCATCAATACCGCGTCTCCCACCGTCAGGCGAGCATGCATGATCTTATTGCGCCATTCAGGTGGTCCTTGCTCCGCCATCGGCGAGCTTCCGTGGGTGAGCATTACCAGGATCTTTCCGCCGAGGCGCTCCTCATAGAATTTGAAAGCTGCCTCGCATTGACCATTGAAAACAAGATAAGGGTTCAGTTGCATGGCACGCTCCTTAAGGTGGTTGATGATTCGAGAAACCAGGCTGTATCGTGTAATATCCGAAATCCGGCAAGTGCCCGCCTCCGATTTTTATAGCTCTGCGTCGGCCATATGCATTATTCTGGCGGAGCGGTTCCGTCACGTTTCAGGTTCGCCCTTTCCCGCCAGTTGCGCTCGCATACGCTCCTCCTGCTCCCTCAGTTCGGGGGTGAACTCCGCACCGAAGTCGCTTGCTTCAAATACTTGGCGAATTTCTATCTCAGCCTCTCCCTCAAGGGGATTGGGACAGCGTTTAACCCATTCTATCGCCTCTTCCCTGGATTTTACCTGGAGCAGCCAAAAGCCGGCAATCAGCTCTTTCACCTCGGGAAAGGGTCCTTCAATTACGGTTCTCTTCCCATCCGAGAATTTCACGCGCGCGCCCTTCGAACTTGGGTGCAGCCCCTCGCCCGCAAGCAATACGCCAGCGTTAAGGAGCTCTTCGTTATACTTGCTCATATCGGTAAGGAGCTTTTCGCTTGGCATAACGCCCGCTTCAGTATTTTTATCGGCCTTGAGCAAGATCATGAATTGCATGGTTATTTCTCCATTTAATTTAGGTTTGGCGAATTCCGGGTTCAGTCTCCATACAGCGTGAGACTTAACGAGGGGTTAACTTAAGTTCAGCTTGGCAGCTCGACTCCGAATATTACTATGCTTGATGCGAGCAATCACTCGGCATTCTCCTGCCGAATGAGACCGAGACGTATTTTTGCACATGCTCCATTCTCATTCTCCATTCTGCTTACCGTAACAGATTATCATGAGCGTCCCATCCAGCTTATTTTTCCCCGCTTCCTTTTGTTCCCGCCAGAGTGAGTATGCATGCCATCAGTTGCCGGTCGTCGAGATGCGGAATTCGCGGACTGATTCCATTTCACGCATCACATCCGCAAGCGCTGAAGTTCCGCCGAGGTCTGTGGTTCGAATATCCATGCGGTATTCAAACAAGGCCGCCGAAGTGATGCGATAACTCATCGTCACAACTTCAAACCCGTGGTCCACCACGAGTTTTCGGATTTCGCTTTCCGACATGATGTTGCCGCGATCAAAGCTGACATGATATTGAGCATATAGCTGACGGGGGAGTCTGTCCTCAATCAAGCGGAACAAAGAGAGAATACCGAGCGTCAGGATAGTTCCAAGAATGCCGGGAATAAAAAATCCTATACCCATCAAAATGCCGATGCCTGCCGTGATCCAGATCGAAGCGGCGGTGGTCAAGCCGCGAACGCTCAAACCCTCCTTGAAAATCACGCCCGCACCCAGAAAACCTATCCCCGTCATAATTCCCTGAGCCATTCGGGTCGGGTCCATTCTGATGGCGTCGATCGGAACGTCCGGAAGCCATTTCCACTGGTATAGGGTGATCAGCATCAGCAAACTGGAGGCGAGACTGACGAGCGCATGCGTTCTGAAACCGGCAGGATGGCCGTGCAAGCTTCTTTCCATGCCGATGGCGCCCCCTGCCACCAACGCTGCGACAAGATGCATGGCGATTATCAGGAAATCGCCATCAATGTTCATAATGGACTCCACGATTATGATCCTTGACCCGGTCAACCAACTGAGCGAATAGTCACAGCCCTCAGCCTGTACCGGCAGGCATAATGACTGATGTCAATCCTAATGATGCGGATCAGGCCTTAAGTGCTTGAAATGGCTGTTTTGATGAAAACGGAATGAACAGCACGATAACAGTTCATTGTATAAAAAAATTTCGACCCATAGCACTCGATCGACGTAACGCGGTCAAACTCAGTATAGGTGAAATTTTTTTGGCAAGGAGATCGCCATGAAAACAATGCATGAAATATTGATGGCCGCGGCGCCAACGCAAGTGACGCGGTGCAAAATTGCCATGCTGGAGATCGCGCATGGTCACTGGGCTGCCGCTGCGTCGACGATGGAAGATGCGGCATACGAATCGGAACCTGGAGAATGGGCCCTCGATTGCATGCAAATGAGGGACTTCTGCATGATGATGGATATGGTTAAATCCCATGGAATCAAGGGAATAGAGGAAGTTGCGATAACAGAAGTAGACCGGCTATTGATGTAAAGAGGTCGCGGTAGCGGTATTTGCAGTAGTGGTATCTGTATCTATAGGTAATTTCTCTACGCACGAGGGGGATTTTTTGGGAATCCTCTTTTTTTTGCCTAGCCTGGTTAAGCGTACCCCTGCCGCGGAGGTCACGCAGCTCCGCCGCTGGCGCTGATATTCTGCCCCGTAACCCAGCCCGCTTCTTCGCTGACCAGAAAGAGTGCCACGCGCGCAATGTCTTCCGGTTCGCCAATGCGACCCTGGAAGGACATTGCCGCCATCCGTTCGATCGTTTCCTTATTTTTTCCCGAATTAAACATTTCGGTATTGATCGGCCCTGGTGAAACGATATTGGCTGTCACGCCCCGTTCTCCCATCTCCTTCGCAAAGACGCGCGTCAATTGTTCTACAGCGCCCTTGCTTGCCGCATAAGCGCCATAGTTCGGCAGCATAAGCCGGGTAACAGTGCTGGAGAGGCTGACCACGCGTCCACCATCCGCCATCCACTTTGCAGCCTCCCGCAGGGCATAAAAAACGCCTTTTACGTTAATGCTCAGGACGCGGTCAAACTCTTCATCGCTGATGTCGGCAATTTGCCTGGATAGAAGCACGCCCGCATTATTGACGAGAATATCAAGGTGCTTGAAGCGTTCGATAGTGGCATCAAACAGCATTCGAACCTGAGCCGGGTCACTGACGTCTGCTTTAACCGCTAGCGATTCGCCGCCTGCTTCCGCTATCGCAGCGCATACCGCTTCGGCGGCACTCGGGTTCGCGGTAAAGTTAACCACCACCTTTGCGCCCGCGCCAGCCAGCGTACGAGCGATTTCCGCACCGATGCCCCTCGACGAGCCGGTGATAATGGCAACTTTATCCTGAAGCGGTTTTTTCATTTCCGTGTTTCCGTATGAATGCAAAGTGCGCGGTGTTCCGTGCGCGGAGCTTGTTTTCGCTACCTCTGCTATCTGTTGTCGCTTGCATCGGCGGCATCAAGTTAACGACTCATTCAGACGGGCTGGTCTTCGGCGAAGCTCAATTCTATTCCGTTCCCTGCCGGATCCTTGAAAAATAGCTGGGCTATGCCAAGAGAAGGTACTTTACTTCTCCGGAATTCGACATTGTGCTGCTTCAGGCGCTCCTCCATTTCCGGACGATCAGTACAGGTAAACGCCACGTGATCAAAAGTGGTGGCGATATGCGTAAGGCGCACTTCATCCGGGCGTGCCTGGCTCAAGTGGAGAACACATTGATCGCCGGCATAAAGCCAATACCCAGGACTCTCTAAAGATGGACGTTGACCTTGCGCAAGTCCCACTATCTCGCAATAAAAATCCTTGAGCTGATTCATGAGCTCGCGCGGAGCGCGCAAATTGTAATGATTGAATCCAATCGTGCTCATGTCACTCCTGTCAGTTACGGGTCAACTTTCGGAAGACCCGGTTATTTCGTCGCTCCGCCGGCTTTCAACACCTCAGCTATTTGGCCATGATTTTTGCTCAAAGCCCAATCCAATGCCGTTTTTCCCAACTCATTCCTGATATTGGGATCGGCGCCGTTTTTCAGAAGCACTTTTGCAGTATCCACATGATTGCCGCGAGCCGCCATCATTAATGCAGTTGATCCGTTGCTGGATATCGAATTGGCTTCCGCGCCCCCCTCCAGTAATAACTGGGCGATTTTCGCGTGACCGGCGGTTGCGGCATAAAGCAGTGGATTCCACCCCTTATGGTTGATTTCCGCTCCCTTTACATACAGTTTCTCGACGATATCCCCAAGCCCGTTATAGCTGGCGAGCATAATGGCGGTTTCGCCATATTTATTGCGCAAATTGAGCTTTGCGCCAGCCTTTATCAGCAAATCAACGAGCTCGGCATTTTTGTTGCGTACCGCAACCATCAAAAGCGTATTTCCCTGCGCATCAGACGTGTTAGGGTCGGCACCTTTAGCTAGCAACTCCCTTATGTCTGTAATGTTATTGTCCTCAGCCGCCCAACGTAGATCCTCATAGGCTCCTGCCAGCGCAACCGGCGGCTGGCACAGGTTGACAGCAAGCATCAGACCAGCCATGAAAAAGAATTTTCCTGGTAAGCTCATCATTCACGCCGCCTTGAATAAGTTGAAAAAATTTTCGGTCGTAGTTGTGCCTACTTCGTCGATGCTGATACCGCGCAATGCGGCTATTTCCCCCGCTACATGTCGCACAAAGGCAGGCTGATTCATTTTGCCGCGATGAGGCACCGGCGCGAGATATGGCGAATCTGTCTCTATGAGCATTCTTTCCAGTTTGATTCTCTTTGCCACATCCTTCAAGGCAATGGCATTCTTGAAAGTGACAATCCCGGAAAAAGAAATATAAAAATTCATTTCCATCGCTTGCTGGGCCACTTCCCAGCTTTCCGTGAAGCAATGCATCACCCCACCGACCTTATCCGCGCCCTCCTCCGCCATGATACGCAAGGTATCGGCAGCAGCCTCGCGCGTGTGAATGATGAGCGGTTTACCGCACTGCCGGGCGGCACGAATATGCTGGCGGAAGCGTTCCCGCTGCCATTCCAGATCGCCCTTCAGGCGAAAGTAATCCAGCCCCGTCTCCCCGATGGCGACGATTCGCGGATGTTCAGCCAGGGATGCCAGTTGCGATGCTTGCGGCTCGGCCAGATTTTCATAATCAGGATGAACACCCACTGAGGCAAACAGGTTCGGATGGGTTTCCGCCAACGCAAGCACTCGGGGAAAGTCTTCCAGGTTAACGCTCACGCAGAGTGCATGGCTAACATCATTCGCCCGCATTTTCTCCAGCAACTCGTTGAGGTTGCTCGACAGATCAGGAAAATCAAGATGGCAATGAGAGTCAACAAACATGGCTATGGAACCTTTGAACAAGTACTTCCCGTGGACCATCGGCGGTAGTTGACCGCAACCCGGCGTGGAATTGCAAGCGTACGATGAAGGGGTAGCTTAGTCTACGATGCCGACGAGTGCAACGCATGGGGTGGATATTGCCCCAGTCCAAATCAAGCATGGCTCGCTTATGCTTCTACTTGAGATGAGGGTGATGCCGGTGATAGCGCAGCGACATAGGAAAACAGCAACTCTTCCAGGAATAATCGAGTATTGAGGGGATGGCTTGCCAGCAGCTGTGCGCCAGCCAGTGTCCGCGAGTACGTGGCCAGTGAACGCGGCTCAATCCCTGGCGCCAGCAATTCTATGGCGGCGAGTCTGTCAAGATGATAGCGGACCTTGCCGGTCGTGCGAAAGCTCATCAAGTCGTAGCACCATTTCTGCAGCCAGTTGACCACCGTGGACAAGTCTGATTTTTGCAACGCCTCCGCCAGCGCAATCGGGCTGAGTTCGGCGAGTACGCTGATCTGTTCGATGAAGTCGCCGTGCCGCTCCAGATAATCGTCATCGTTGAATTCCAGCGCCGACAATGGCGCATACCCAGCGGAAGCCAGGCATGTTTCCGGATCTTTGATCCCCTGCTGCTTAAGCCAGGCAATGGCGGTTGCAGGATCAGGCACGGGCATTGCAACTTGCAGGCACCGGCTGCGTATGGTCGGCAGCAAATACTGCGCGTGATGGGTAACGAGAATGAACAGTGTTCGGGGCGGCGGTTCTTCCAGGTTCTTCAGCAGCGCATTGGCAGCGGCTGCATTCATGGTTTCTGCAGGATGGAGCAAGATGATCTTATATCCGTTCTGATGGCTGGATATATTGATGAAATCGGCCAGATCTCTTATTTGCGCGACACTGATCTGCTTGCTTGGTTTTTTCCTGGATTTTGCGTTGCTGGATTCCGTCGTGGCGCCCGAGGCAGACCCAGGCGTGGAGCCCGGCCCGATATCGCTGCTTCCATCCTCCCCGTTATCATCGGGCGATCCTGACATGGCTTCTGGCTCGATCAGGCGATAATCCGGATGACTGCCTTGTTCAAACCAGCGGCAGCTGGCACAAGTTTGGCATGCCTCGCCCTCAGCAGATGGATTCTCGCAGAGCCTGGATTTGGCCAGGTAACGGCCGAATGCAAGCTTGCCCAAGCCCTTTCTGCCCCTCAGCAGCAAGGCATGGACTGATGACCTCCTGCTTCCTTGAACATCCTGGGCCAATCTCCGCCAGGCTTCTTTTTGCCATGAATAAATATTCTTCATCAACAAAAGGATAGGATGATTTTTTCAACTGATTCCTTAACTTCCTCGAGAGTCTGGTTTGCGTCTATTACAGAGATACGCCGCGGAAAACGGCGAGCTCTTTCCAGGTAGGCATTTCGTACTCTCCCGAAAAACTCATCCTGTTCCGCTTCGAACCGGTCAGCTGGCTTGATGGCATCTATTCGTTGCCTGCCCAATTCGACTGTTACGTCGAAATAAAGCGTGAGGTCAGGTTGAAATTCTCCTTGCACCCAATGCTCGAGCTTATCGAGTTTCTCCATTGCCAAACCCCTGCCACCGCCCTGATAGGCGAAGCTGGCATCGGTGAACCGATCTGAAAGCACCCAATCGCCGCGATCCAGCGCCGGCAGGATAATCTTGTCCAAGTGCTCCCGGCGCGCTGCGAACATAAGCAGAGCCTCGGTTTCTGGATGCATGGCCTGGTCACTGTCAAGCAAAAGCTCGCGCAATCCTTCGCCCAAACGGGTGCCGCCCGGCTCGCGTGTCACGACTACGCTTTTCCCCCTGCTACGCAAAAGGCTCGCAAGCCAGCCAAGGTGTGTACTCTTGCCTGCGCCGTCTATGCCTTCCAACGTAATGAATTTACTCTTGGACGATCTGGAAACTGTCATTCTCGCGATTGCTGGTCAGGGCGGATGGCTGGGTGTATTAGAAAACTGCTTTCCATTTTTGTCCCATATCATTATCACCACGCAGTTTAACTTATACTCGCAAACGGCAATAGCCTTGTCTGATATCCTGATTTCATCGAACCCAAAGCCAAAACCAATCACTAAACGATAAGCACCAGAAATTGGAGTCCCGCGTTAAACAGGTATACCATCATATTCAACAAAACCAACATATCCAGGAGTTCATCCATGAAACGGCACATAAAGAGCTTATGGACGCAATACGCAGCCATAATTGCTTTGGCTTTGGGACTATCCTTGCCCAATGCTTTCGCAGGACAGGTGGAGCAGGAGCCGGCGGCAAATGATATGTCCGAGACAACTTCGCGCCCTATCGGTGAACCGCTGACCGATTTCGAGAAATTGGAGTTATACCACCGGCGTTACAGTAACGCTGCCAATAGTATGGCTCAGTTATTCAAGCAACTGAATCAAAAAATCCAGGAGGTCTCGCTGGCAGTAAAAACTGTCGAAGCAAAAGATAATTCCCAAAACCGGCGCCAGCTGGAAACAAAACTACGGCAGCTGGAAAGCGCGCGGAGTTCCTACAGTACTCAATATTCGCAGTTGCACTCCCAGATGCAGAATGAGTATCGCAACTATATGGCCATGAGCGCCAATCTCAAGGCCCAGCACGATACCGCCGACATTTCAAAGAATCCGCAGGATACAGCCGAAGGCCGTAAAGATGCAAAGACGCAGCCTGCGAAGGTCAAGGCTTCGAAGGTGAAAGACCAGAAGGGAACGAAGGTAAAAACCAGGGAACCCGAAACGCAATATCTACAGGCCGACGACAACGCGGCTAAAGATCCCCGCATCATGGATTTGGATACCACGGAGCTCAGGGAGAGGCGCGACGGGAGCGGTCGTCCGAATACAGGCTTGACTCCGAACCCGGCATCGGGCCCAGCCTTGAACGCCGTGCACTAGCGTTCTGTGGACACCGCTTGTAGAAACCCACTCGCCTGATCCCGCGAAAGCAGAGTAGGAAAATGAGGGGAGAATTGCCCGTTATTCGAGGAGTCCGGGAGGTAAAAGCTGCGGGCACACAACGTGCAACCGAGCCTTTGAAGTGAGTCCAAAAAGTATAAGGCGACAATAAACGTAGGGCAGTGCGGCGTGTGGGCATTTCCTCGATACCTCGATACCTGCCTCCCGACTATTTGCGAATACCCCATACCTGGGCTAGACGCGCATCGCGGCCACAGCCGTTACGGTAATAGGAATAGCGGACCGGATTTTTTTTGTAATAATCCTGATGATATTCCTCTGCCGGGTAAAATTCCGTGGCGGGCAAAATCTCGGTCACAATAGGTTGCGTAAAACGACCAGAGGCTTCGAGTTCGGCTTTGGATGCCTCGGCCTGTCGCCTTTGATCAGCATTACGATAAAAGATTGCGCTGCGATATTGCGAGCCCTCATCACAGAACTGTCCATTAGGAGTGAGGGGGTCGATCGTCGGCCAGAATGCAATCAGCAGCTTGGCGAAACTAATCTTTTCAGGATCGAAGCGCACCTGCACTGCTTCAATGTGACCGGTTTTTCCTGAAGACACCTGCTTATAAGTTGGATTTGCCACCTTGCCACCGATATAGCCGGATGTGGTGGATACTACACCGGGGACCTTGTCGAAATCCGCTTCCGTACACCAGAAGCAACCGCCAGCGAAAATTGCGATGTCCGTAACGGAAGATCCGGCGGGCGAACCGGCATGCTGACTCGCTGATGGGCTGGCGGCCGAGGAGTTGAGGTGCGCGCCAGGCTGTTCGCATGCGGCTGACATGATCAGCATCATGCCCATCACCATGGCTTCGAACACCCGGCGGAAAGGCTGGGCGCGAGGCATGGCGTAAAATTTAAATGGCTTGAACATAGTCTGAGGCTGGAGGTGGTCAGCCTCTGAGTGGCGGCAACTGTTCACCCTTCAGCACGAACCGGAGCGCCAGCCCGTTGTTGCACCAACGCTCTCCCCTGGGAAGGGGTCCATCTTTAAATACATGGCCCTGGTGACCTCCGCAACGCGCGCAATGGTACTCCGTGCGCGGCAGAATCATTTTGAAATCGCGCCTCGTTTCCATATGACCCGCAATGGGCTGGGTGAAACTGGGCCATCCCGTGCCGCTTTCATATTTGTTCGCACTATCGAACAGCGGCAGATAGCACGCGGCGCAAATAAAGGTACCTTCCCGGTCTTCACGATTTAGCGCGCTACTGCCCGGCGGCTCCGTATCTTCTTCAAACAACACCTTATAAGCGGCGGGCGAAACCAGGTCGCGCCAATCTTCATGCGGTTTGTTCAGAGGTTTTACCGTTATCGCAGTTGACGTATTTACCGAGGTTTTGCTGTTTGAGCATGCCGAAATCAACGGCAGCCCGGCCAGCGTGGCGAGACTTTGCAGTACAGCGCGTCGATTCATGGGATCCTCCTTCTCCTTCGGTCATTACAACCTTTGACCGTGTACCCGCGGTTATGGTTCTTTGAGGGCCTGAGCAAGCCCTCCCGCTGCATTTCCCGAATGAAATCACGGATTAAAAAAATCGTTATTTCTCGATGGCGCCGATGATGGCATCCCTGCTGCTGTAACGCGGGCGCCATCCCGCGGCTTTCAGTTTTGCGTTACTCAAGGTCGCATCCACCAAAGCTGACCGGATCCAGGATGGGTGTACGGGTGAACCGAGATATTGCCAGCGAACGAATGTTATCAGGTGCGCCAGCCATAATGGGACGGTTATGGGCTTTGCACCGATAATTTCATAGACTTCACTGAGCCGGATGTTGCCGTCTGGAACAGCGTTAAAGACACCCGGCATATCGGCACGCACTGCTTGCCCAAAAGCCTCAGCCACATCCTCTTCATGCACAAATTGCGCGCGGGGATCGCGGCCCGGAAAATTTGCCGCGTTCTCGCGAAATCCCGCCACCGTAATGCGGTTGCGCGGGCCAATGATGTAGCTGAGGCGGAGCGAGGTCAATATGATCCCGGAAGGCTCCAGAATCTCCGTCAGTATCTTCTCCGCAATCGCCTTATTGTTCCAGTAATACATGGAGGAATCGCCTTTTCCGGTAGGAAATTCTTCTTTTACGTCATCTGTTCCTTGTACCAGGATGGGATCGTATGCCGAGATACTGCTGGCATAGATAACCTTTTGAGCACGGCTTTCGACCGCCGCTTGAGCCAGATTCCACGTGCCTCTTAAATTGATGTCATCGCGAACTGCCGCTGGCATTCTGGAGATCCACTGTACAAGGAACGCAGTGTGTACAACGACCTCATGCCCGGCCATTACGCTCGCCAGTTCAGGTGAACGGATATCCATCTTGACGAGATTTACTTTAGGCGAGAGAGGCGCCGGCGGCAATGTGTTGTTGATCAACCCGGTTATATGCTCGACCTCTGGCATATCTGCCAGATAAGCAACCAGCACATTTCCGAGATAACCGCCGGCTCCGGTGACAAAGACTTTCAAGCCCATAGGCAGGCCTTGGGACAACAGTTCTGGTGGCTGGAACAGGCTTTCGTACCTCGAGGGCTGAAAACCCGGTCATATCGATCTCCCCGTCCGGCAATTCGGCCTGCTGCCGGGAATTGACGGGAAAGAGCGTGTTTGCCAAGCCAGCTCATACCTTTGCCCGAGAGGCCGGTCGCAGTGGAGGTCGCAGCAGGTTGAGACCGGGCATAGGCTGGGTTGGACGTAATAAAAAATAACCCGCTTCGAGCACAAGTTTTATTCGAGCATTGGTTTCGCACTGGTTTCGGCGCTTCATTCGCTTCATTATGAAACAAGTTGCGCAAGAACTCCATGGAAGCTATCGAAATTGCCTTTCGAAAAGTAACCGGATTGAAATTTCACAAAGCTTTTACAGTAAAACAACAATTTCATCACACAGGCTATGTTAAATGAGAACTAGCTTCTCATCCCGGAAAAGGCTGCACCCGAGCGGTCAAGGGTAGTTTTACGCAACGTCGATTCTATAAGCCGTAAGCTTTTCTTTTCAAGAGAAAAAAAGTAAGGGACAGAACGGGGTAGAGAAGGATAGAGAGGGAACAAACTAGCGTGGCATCGAGTTCTTATAATTATTTCAGGGGAAATATCATGCGACAAGTTCGATCCTTTTTGCCTTCACTCACAGCAGGGGTAGTAATATCTTTACTCTCTATCCCTGCCTGGGCTGTTCCATTCACGGCAACCGGTCTTGTGACCGATAATCAGGCGTTAAATCCCGCACAACTTACCGATCCCGGCCTCAAGAATGCATGGGGGATGGCATACGCGCCCAACGGTCCGTTCTGGGTCTCCTCGAATGGTGCTGGAACATCGCCTTTATATAGCGTGGACCCGGCAACACAGGCTACTGCCAAGCTACAGTTGACAGTTTCGATCCCTGGCGGCGGTGTTACCGGGCAAGTGTTCAACAGCACCGCATCATTCAATGGCAATCGTTTTCTGTTCGTCAGTGAAAACGGCAGTGTTTCCGGTTGGCGCCCGGCGCTGGGTACAACCGGATTGATAAATGCCGAAACCATCGCCCCGGCCTCAACGGATAATATTTACAAGGGCGCAGCCATTGGTAGCGTTGCGGGGCAGGATTATCTGTATGCAGCCAACTTCAAAGCCGGCACCGTGGATGTCTACAAGGGCACTACCTCAGCGCCGGCGTTGACAGGCTCATTCACGGACCCGAGCCTTCCCGCGGGATATGCTCCTTTCAATGTTCAAAATCTCAACGGCTCGCTCTATGTCACCTATGCCTTGCAGGATGTAGCCAAGGAGGACGAAGTCGCAGGCTTGGGACTGGGTTTTGTCGACAGATATAACCTGAATGGCGACTTTGCGGAGCGGGTTGCGTCAGGCGGAACATTAAACGCGCCATGGGCAGTAGCTACCGCGCCATCATCGTTCGGCCCGATGGCAGGCGACCTGCTGGTGGGTAATTTCGGCGACGGCCACATAAACATTTACGACCCGAATACTCACGCGTTTCTTGGACAAGTGCTCGATGCCAGCAATAGACCGCTGGCGGTCGATGGATTATGGGCACTTTCCCCTGGAAACGATATGATGGCCGGGAGCAGCCACCTGTTGTATTTCACTGCTGGGCCCAATGAAGAAGCCCACGGGTTGTTTGGCGTTCTGACACCGGTTCCGGAGCCATCAACCTATGCAATGATGCTCGTTGGGCTTGGGGTATTAGGTCTGCTGATCCGGCGCCGCGCCTTGATTTAAAGAAGGGAAGGGACCTAATTTTTTCGGCTGATCGATACAAATCGACATGTCCTGGTCTGATTTCGCTGATCGGGACATGTCCCAAAAATACTTGACTTTATTTCTGATAGTTTTATCATGGAGCCGTTGGATAAGTGATCCCTCCTTTGTAAGCGGAAACTCTAAACCCGAACCCGGCCCGTCCGTTTTCGGGTTTTTTTATGACCGCTAAATTTACCCGAATTTAATCAATGACCTCGCGATGACTGCGGCCTGCAACCCGGGATCGCAGCACCCAAGAGATTGTCTATCAACGCCAACGCGACATAGCAACAATTACCGCTTTTTATTTCGTTATTTGTTGCGCCTGAGCACCAGTCCTGCTATTTCCATGGCGAGACCAAGCATGAAAAGAATGGCGCCGATCCAGATGTTTTCCGGCGCCAGGAACATCAGCATGCCGCCCACGATAAGCAGCAAAACAGATAAAACTCGTTTAGTGCGACGACTTCTGGACATGATTTAGAAACTCATCGCGGATAAGGTGATATATCACTATAGACCGCAGGCCGATAAATGCCATCATTCCAACGAACGCGGGAATCAGGCGATTGCAACAAGCATACATTTCCACGGTTTTGTACAGCAAGCTCAAATGCCCGGGCATTATCCTCAGCTGACCGCACCTTGCCTGGCCTTCGCCTCCAGCTCCAGCTCAAAGCCCAGCGAATCATTAAGGGATAAAAGCTGCTCAATAACCTGATCAATTTGGGGAGCTATTGACGCCGGAACGATGTTCTGCGCCAGCGATGCCTTAAGTGCTTCCTGTAGGCGCAACGGCTTCTCCATCAACAAGCGGCCCAAGTCCGCCGGAAGCCCCTGGCGAAAAAGACCGTAGGTTACCGCGGGTAACAGCATCCGTTGAAATGACAATTGCGCATCCAGCCGCAAATAATTCAGCTGTTTAGGTGAAATGCCTGTTTTACCGCCCAGGAAATACAGATCCTCCTTCGTTAATTCGTGAATTGGCACGCTTTCAACCAGCGGTTGCAGCTCGGCAAGATATCGCTCGTACTCCGACAGTCCACGAAATTTTTCCAGGTCAACCTCAAGATCGACAGTTTGCTGCGGCGAAACGTTGAATATAATACCCGACACAGCGATTTCGTCCCCCTTCCCCTCTGGTTCGAATGCGCGAACGATCAGATCAGCTCGCACTTTTTCTGGCCGGCGCAGTTGGCCGGTGGTATAAGCAATCTCATAGAACCCTTGGGTATCGGCAATTGCCTGTCCAAGTAATGTCTCTGTCCGGATATCCCGATCGAATGCCCGTACGATGACATCCGGCAAAGGGAAGCCATCCGTCTGCCGAACCGTACCTCGGACAATACGCAACTCCCCCCCGGGTTTCGGCAACGTAACCAGGATTTCCACCTCCTGGTTTCCAGGTAGAAGGTTTTCGATAAAGGTATCGGTATCGAGCGCTTGATCATCCTGATGAACCCGGAACAGAACCTCGACAGTATGTCCCGCACCGAAAAAATATTCATCAACCGGGATAAAAGTTACGCCGTCGGCATCTGTCGTGCCTGAGCGAATCAGTTGCTGGCCATTAATCTGGAATACGGCGTCAACCTGTACCCCTGGCAAAGAAGCATCTGTTGCATAGTTTTTAACCGCTATTGTCAGCGCATAAGTTTCAGGTGTGAAGTGGGGGACCGTGATGTCGAGGAATTCCTGGATAGCCGCTGCGGTTTTTCTACCTTCCGCAACGACATTTCCTTCCGGATCAAAGATGTGAACGAGTAGATTGGGCCCTTTTCTGCCGTCTGACTGCCAGGCAAAATCAATGCGATAATTTCCATTGGTCTGAAGCGCAACCGTATTTCCGCGTGGGACAATATTTGTTGGCGACAGCGCATCGAAAGCGCGCGCGGTAAAGCCGACGGTGCTGATCGGGGTGCCGTCTGCCTGGCTGACCTGGCCGCAAACGGTGTGAATATATGGCTGCGGGATGTCGGGTGCAATAACAACGGTAGCAATGGTCTCAAGCCGTTTTTTCAGGTCCTCGGCTTGATGGGTTGGAAGATTCTCAATAGTAAAACCGCGTTCCCAAAAAATTTCCGCAAAGTCGTTTTGTCGACGTCCGATTGGCATCACCAGCCCAAACAAGGTCCGTAATTCACCATTGGCGATCAGCAGGCGAATGGAACTGTCCGTGGCTATATAACTCGAATAGCCCAGTTTTATCAGCGCGTTTTTTAATATCTCCCGATCGTTTTTATTCAATTTGTCCAGTAATACGCCATGCGCCAGGATATGCTGCCGCAAATTACCGATACCTTGAATGATGCCCAGCAGTTTGGTGAGGATAGCCAGTTTCCTGTCCGGATGGATAAACTGAATGGCAGCCCGCATGTTGGATTTTTCCTGGATAAAAAATGAATGCCTTATATAAACATCGCTTCGCTTCGATAACGTCGACAAGACGGCACTCCATGCTCGGCCGGCTGATCTTTTCAGGTTGGCCTGGACAGTTCGGAAAGAATCGCCAGCTCATCGGAAATCAGGACCGACCTTTAGCAGCTCATCGAAGCGTAAATAGTTCGGTCATGCTACCTTATCTATAGTGGTTCAGGTAATTGGCATGCCAGTCGCCTCATCACAAGCCATTTGCCCAGTATAACGTAGACATATATTTACACGTACTATTCTATCGGGTGCGGCCGATCGACTTACCACCCCTTTTTAAACATAGCTGACGAGAATGAGAAATCAAGAATAAATCGCTTTCCGCTGCCCCATCCAGCGTTTCGTACCCGTTCCTTCCGCTGCGTTAAAATACGTGTCTTCTCTTGAATAACCCGCTGATGAAAAAACTTCCTGCCATTTCTGTGATTGATGCTGCGCGGCGTCTTGCCAATTTGCCTAAGCCGGTCTATCCGGAAGATCTGCCTGTGGTTGCGCGACGCCATGAGATAGCGCGCGCGATCCGGGAAAACCAGGTGGTAATTGTGTGCGGTGAGACCGGCTCGGGCAAGACCACGCAGCTACCCAAAATTTGCCTTGAACTCGGGCGGGGGGCTGCCGGCATGATCGGTCATACGCAGCCTCGGCGCATTGCGGCGCGCACAGTAGCAGCCCGCATCGCTTCGGAACTCAAGAGTCCGCTGGGACACGCGGTAGGCTATAAGGTGCGCTTTTCCGACAAGGTGAGTTCGGAAACTTATATCAAGCTCATGACCGATGGAATTCTCCTGGCGGAAACCCAAGGTGACCATTTCCTGCTGGCTTACGACACTATCATCATTGATGAGGCACATGAACGCAGCCTCAATATTGATTTTTTGCTCGGCTATCTCAAGCAATTGCTACCTGCGAGACCTGATCTGAAGCTGATCATCACTTCCGCCACCATTAACGCGCAACGTTTTTCAGCCCACTTCGATGATGCGCCGGTAGTCGAAGTCTCGGGCAGAATGTACCCAGTGGAAGTGCGCTACCGGCCGATTCAGTCGCACGGCGCCATTGATCCCGAATATCAGGCGAAAAATCGAAGTAAAGATGAAGCCCAGAATGAGGATAAGGAAGAAGACGATATTGAACAATCCATCCTGAACGCATTGGATGAGATTCCCGGCTCCGATACGGGCGATGTGTTGATATTCCTCCCTGGCGAGCGGGAAATCCGCGAGACTGCCGAGGCGCTGCGCAAGCATGGCATAAGCAGGCCCGGCAGTAGCGCCGCCATATCCGGTATGGAAATTCTGCCGTTGTTCGCGCGATTGTCCTATGCCGAGCAGGAGCGGGTGTTCAAGCCCGGCGGCAGCAATTTGAGACGTGTCGTGTTGGCGACCAATGTAGCCGAAACTTCGCTCACCGTTCCCGGCATTCGCTATGTGATCGATACAGGATTTGCGCGGCTCAATCGCTATAGTTATCGCAACAAAGTGGAGCAATTACAGGTCGAGAAAATTTCGCGGGCTTCCGCCAACCAACGGGCGGGGCGTTGTGGCCGCGTAATGAGCGGTATCTGCATTCGTCTTTATTCGGAAGAAGATTACCTTGCGCGTCCGGAATTTACCGATCCGGAAATCCTGCGCTCATCGCTGGCAGCCGTGATTTTGCGCATGAAGTCTCTCAAAATTGGAGAAGTGCAGAATTTTCCGTTCCTTGATCCGCCCCTGCCGCGAATGATCGCGGATGGCTACCAGTTACTGGCGGAACTCGGCGCAGTAGACGACAGCAATTCGTTGACCAGCATAGGCTGGCGATTGGCCAAGTTTCCTATCGATCCCAAGATTGCACGCATGATCCTGGCTGGCAAAGAAGAGAACAGCCTGAGCGAAGTGCTGATCATTGCGTCCGGCTTGAGCATACAAGATCCCCGCGACCGGCCGTTCGAGCAGCAAGAGGCCGCCGACAGGGCACATCAGCGCTTTCAGGATGAGCGGTCCGACTTCATCGGCTACCTGAAGCTGTGGGATTTCTTCGATGAATTGTTGAAGCATAAAAAATCCAATCACAAGCTCATGGAGCAGTGCCGGGAAAATTTTTTATCCCACCGCAGAATGCGGGAGTGGCGTGAAATTCATGGTCAGCTACATACGCTGGTGGCCGAATTCGGGCTGAGACCAAACGAAATTCCCGCGAGTTATGACGAAATTCATCGCGCACTTCTGGCGGGGTTGCTGGGCAATATCGGCTTCAAGGCCGACGAGGATGGCGAGTATCTGGGAGCGCGCGCCATCAAGTTTTCGATTTTTCCGGGTTCAGTGCTCAAAAAAGCCAAACCTAAATGGGTAATGGCTGCCGAACTGACCGAAACCAGGAAGCTCTACGCACGTAGCGTGGCCAGGATCGATCCCCTTTGGGTAGAAAAAATTGCAGGCAGGCTGTGCAAGAAGCACTATTTCGATCCCCATTGGGAGAAGACACCGGCACAGGTATCGGCATTCGAGCGCATAACACTGTACGGCTTGACGATCATACCGAAGCGGCGGATTTATTACGGCGCAATCAACCCAAAGGAAGCGCGTGAAATTTTTATACGCTCGGCGCTGGTGGCGGGCGAATACCTGACCCAGGCGCCGTTTTATCAGCATAACCGCAAACTTATCGCCGAGGTGGCAGCGCTGGAGCACAAGACACGCCGCCCGGATGTGCTCGTGGATGAAGCAGAGATAGTTGCGTTTTACGACAATCTCATCCCTGACGGGGTATGCAACGGCGCGACATTCGAAAAATGGCGCAGGCAGGCCGAGCGGGAAAACCCGCGCCTGCTCTATCTCACCAGGGAATACCTGATGCGTCATGAGGCGGGCAACGTTACGGAAGAGCGTTTTCCCGATAGTACGGTCGTGGATGGTGTACGGCTGCAGTTTGCCTATCGCTTCGAGCCGGGGCATCTATTGGATGGCGTCACCCTTACCGTACCGTTACCGCTGCTCAACAAGCTTCAGGCTGCCCGGTTCGACAATCTCGTCCCAGGGCTGATCCGCGAAAAAATAACCTGGTATTTGAAAGCGCTGCCCAAACAGATACGCCGCCAGCTGATACCGATACCGGATTTCGTAACGCAGTTCCTGGAACGCCATGAATCAACGGTTACGGCTTCCGCCCCTGTGCCCCTACCCAAGCCTCTGACTGAAGCATTAGCGGATTTTATCTCGTTCAAGACGGGGATCACTGTTCCGCGCGATATGTGGCACAACGAAAAACCCCCGCCGCATCTGCTGATGAATTATAACGTTGTGGACGATGCGGGGCGCGAACTGGCGATAAGCCGTGACCTCGCGCAACTCAAGGCGCAACTTGGCCAAGCCGCGCAGATGACATTCGCCCAGCTCGATTCGGGCGAGCGCAGCCCGATCGAGCGTGATGATGTGAAACGCTGGGATTTTGGTGATTTGCCCGAAGAAATCACTTTTATCCGCAGCGGGAAGAAACTGACCGGCTACCCGGCGCTGGTCACACGAGAGGAAAAAGTAGCCATTCATTTGTTCGATACGCGCCATGCGGCACAAGCCAATATGCGCGGAGGCGTGCGGCAGCTGCTGCGCTTCGAACTCAAGGAGCAAATGAAGCGATTGGAAAAAGACCTGTCGGGACAAAATCGATACCAGAGCCAGGCAGTATTGCAATTGCAAACCCTTATCAGTCCCCCGTTACTCAGGGAAGACATGCTGGACGCCATCGCCGACCGCGCTTTTATCGGTGACGATGCACTGCCCCGAACCGAAAAAGAGTTTATTGCCCAGCGGCAGCGGGCGAGAGCGCGGCTACCCGCCGTGACTGAAGCTGTTATCCGGACGGTACAAAATATCGCGGGTGAATGCCAGGCATTGTCGAGCAGTCTTTCTGCAGCGGGATCGGGTACTCCAAAGCTGAAAGACAAGCTGACTGCTCAACTGCGCAGCCTCGTTTATCCAGGGTTTTTAAATGCCACCCCATGGGAGCAGTTGCCACATTTACCGCGTTATTTGAAAGGCATGGTTTTGCGACTGGAAAAATACGCGGCCAACCCGGAGCGTGACGCACGCCACGGCGCCGTTATTGCCGGGCTATGGAACCAGTATGAGCAGCGTATGGAAAAGCAACTCAAGGCCGGAATCTACGATGCGGCCCTGGCCGGATTCCGCTGGCAAATCGAGGAACTGCGTATCTCGCTATTTGCTCAGGAGCTGAAAACGCCCTACCCTGTTTCCGCTAAACGGCTACAGAAATCTTGGGAAGAAATAAGCGCATGAAGTAGAAGGGCCGTCTCACTGCCCACCTATGGACGCGTATGCAATATTTGACTCACTAAGCGGCAGATGGAAATTCACTATCCAACTCCGACAAATGGGGTTCTATTCGATAGTTTGCCGCCAATCGCACTTCACTGCCTGGAGCGACTTCCAGAATATCCACGCCCGCATTGGCGGTTTCAACGCACACAAAGCGCTCGTAATCGTCATCTTTCAGGTCGCCCATTTCAGCTGATATTTTTTCCCAGGGGTTCCACACTACCGCGGTTTTGCTCCCTGTGGATGTGATTCGAATCCTCCGGCCGAAGGCAGCATCATCAATCAGTACCTCGCCGTGTGTGTCCTCATAGATACGGTCAACTTCCGTATCGATCGTTACCGGGCCCGCCTGGAGCTTTTGAAGGCCGTTATCGGTTTTATCGATATACTTGATTCCCTCCAGACCCGATATCGCCACCTGATCGATATGCCCTACTTTGAAATAAGTGTGCAACGCCTGAGTTACGTGAAACGTATGGGTTGTCGGATTGTGCGTAATTAATTCCAGGTTCAGCGATTCCCCAACAGTAATTTCCAGAGAAAGTTTGAATGAATGCGGCCATATCGCCTGTGTTTCGGGTGTATCTGCCAGACCCAGTGTAATTTTGCATTCCCCATTTGCGGTGACTTCGGTTTCTATCACATTCCAAAGCCGGTTTCGCACAAAACCATGGGCTGGGCGTCCCAGTTGCTCAGGGTCCGGCCCGAACCAGGGCCAGCAGATCGGTGCTCCGCCCTTGATGCTCTTACCCGCCTGATAATATGCAGCTTCGCTGAGAAACATCAGGTTATGCGGCTCATTGGCGGGCTGAAAGGACAAGACTTGGCCTCCGTAGATAGAGACCAGAGCGCTTGCCTTGACGTTATCTATTTTGATAAAAGGGAATCCTTCCGCACCTTCAATGAATTTGAGCTGGTCGGCAATTCCGTATTCCGCATTTAGTCGTTCGATATTCATGATTTTATTCCATTCGTATTTTATCTGAGTTTAGCTAGATAGAAACAACATTATAATAGCATTACAACAATCTGTTTGGAAGGCTTTTTTCGGAGACCGTCACTTATTCTAATATCATTAAAATATATGGTAGATCATCGGAGCAGGATCAGCCTGGGGATGGCGTCAGCTCCAGCCCATACTATAGCGTTTTGGCCAAACTCTTTCCCTAGCGCAGACGATGCCTTGAGATCCAGCCCAAGCGCAAGAAAGCTCTTCTCCGCCGGCCACTTCCCGCAGGGATCAAAGCCTTCACCCTCGATAATCCGGCCTGGCCCGACCAGGCTGCGCAGTTTGCCGAAAAGATGCACGCAAGCCTCCTGATTTATCTCGGGGCTCCGAACTTGTCCAAACGGATTGCAAGCAGTGATGAAAGCGGCAGATCGATGACCCGAAGCGGAAAAAAGCTGCGACAACGGTTCGGAATACTGATCTATGCGCAGGATAATTGCGCCAGGAGCAAAGCCTCTTCCGTAGTCAACCTGTTGGTCAACCCGATAGCGCGCTGAGCGGTAAGCGGCGATGAGGCCGCCGTCAATTTTAGACTGTGGCAAATAAAAATCCCGGTATTACCCAGCCTTGTTCCTGATTCTTCGGGCGTATAAGAAGAAACGCTTCAAAGTGGCTTCAAAAGTGTTTATCCGGCGGAAATGCCCATTAGCCAAGATGCCGTATTACTTTGCAAGGGTTCCCGGCAGCGAAAACGTTCGGCGGGATATTTCTGGTTACGACGCTGCCCGATCCAATGGTTGTGCCTCGGCCAATCGTTAAACCAGGATTGATAATCGCACCGCCGCCAATCCAGACGCTATCCCCGACTTCAATGGGTTTAGCCGCTTCCAGCCCTGTATTACGTTCTTCCGCCATCAGTGGATGCGTTGCGGTATAGATCTGAACACTGGGACCCAGAAACACATCGTTGCCTATGGTTACTTCTGCGCAGTCGAGCACCACGCAGTTAAAATTGGCATAGAAGTTATCGCCGATGTGGATGTTATAGCCGTAATCGCAAAAAAAAGGCGGCTCGATCACCGCACGCTGACCTAGCGTACTGAATAGCTCGCGCAGAATAATCGATCGTTTATCAAGGTCATCCGGCAGGGTTTCATTGAATGTTCTCAGCAGTTTTCTGGCGTGCCTTCTTTCCCTGCACAGCAACTCATCGCTGGACCGGTACAACTGCCCGGTGAGCATTTTATGCTTTTCCGACTGATGGGCCATAAATTACCCGGGAGTACAAGAAATGGGCAACCAAAACGAACAGGACATTTTACTGAAGTTTTATGGAGGGATTTTCGCAAGGCCCTGCCACAGAATGCCCTCTCCCAGCATTCTGTGGCGAGCTTGATTTTGCGTCAGTCACTAATTGTGCGAGCTCGTATTCGGGTATTGGCTCAAAAATTCTTGCGCATCACTCGCAGGATCGTGCTTCGAACCCCAGCGTAACAACTCCAGGATCGCAGGCGACAGATCATGGCCTTTCTCGGTAAGTGTATAAATCACTCTACGCGCATTGCCGGGATCGCGCTGGCGTGAAACGATATGAGACTCTTCCAGTTTTCTTAGCCGGTCGGAAAGTATATTGGAAGCGATCTTTTCCGGCGACATCAAAAAATCCCCAAAATACTGCTTGTGCATAAACATGATGTCGCGAATGACAAGCAGGGTCCACTTGTCGCCTAATATATCGAGCGCACAACTAACCGGACAGGAAGAGCGTTTGATCTGATCTTGTTTAACCATAACAGCCTCAACTTATTATTTAGTTGCACTATGCAATTAATCGATTATACTTTCCTTGCGCAACCCCTATACAGGATAAAATAAACTTGCCGGCGGGTCGAATTTTTGCAAATGTAGAGCGTCTTAAAACTATCCTGCCAAACCGGCAAAGCAGCTAATGCTGCTTTAAAGGATTCAAAGCGTATTTTACTTTATCCGGGCTTTTCCGGAAAAATCATTATGGCTGGCGCCAGTGAAGTTTCTTCCGCCAGCCAATGGCTTGGCCTCCGCTAAATCGTAACTCAAAGAAGGGTTCATTGTAGAGGCAAGCGTTATAAACAGAGAGGAGTAATTCAATGATGATCAAAGAAGTGATACGGGTCGGCGTATCGACTCTTGTGCTCGCCTCAGCGCTTTACAGCGGTGCGGTGGCTGCGCATGGAAGAGTCTCCATGGAAGAAGACACCTGCATGCGCCGGCTTGGCGACAACAGCATGGTGCATCTAAGTGCCTACCAGCCTCAGTACGAGCCCAGCGATCAGTACTGCACGGAAATCCCCAAGGGGGGCGACACTTTTCTGGTAGTAGACCTCGTAGATCCCGCGCTGCGTGACATACCGATAGGTGTGCGAATCGTCAAAGGAAGCCACGAGACAGAAGACGAGACAGTGACTTATTTGCGCCCGACCTACCACCCTGATGGAGTGATCAAGGGAGAGACCAGTCTGGACAAGGGTGAATATACGGTATTCATTACGGGAGAGGCGGTACCTCCTGTGCGCTATCAATATCCATTGCGCGTAGAACTTGTTAATTACGCGAAAACTTTTCGCGCCGCGATAGGGCCGCTGATCGCAGTGCTTCTATTGAGCTTGCTCGGGTATAAAGTCATGCAATCAAAGCGAGTGAAGCAGTGGCGTGCGTCCCGCCACCCGTAGGCGCTATTTCGGCCGCAAAGAGCAGGAATGTAACAGGAAGCTGCTTCCTGTAACATAAGATATGGCTCAGTTAAGGAAACAGGCAAACAAGGAAGCTGACGAACACAAGGTAGAAGCTTCCATTATAGATTCCGCGTTATCGTGCAGCTTTACCGAAAAGTGCGCCAAGATATGCTAACGCAATAAAGCATGAGCTACGATGACACGGGTAGGTGTCGATGTGCTGGCGAAGTCCTTCATGGGGGAGGCATCAGGCTCCGACGCCAGCTTCGATAGGCTAGCGATGATCTGCTTCGGCGGGCATCGCTAGCCATTCTGTACTGGTCGTCGCCAATCATGAGCCTTGTCACTCATTCCGACTTGTATTCGCACGCCGTCTGGCTCGCGTCCAATAGCAAAATACCTATAACAATCCAGCCTGATCCCCACCGGTTTTTATTGAATTCCCTGTTTGTTATACGCAGCGGCATGATTGCATCTGGACCGGTGGGCATTTGACAGTCCCAAAAGAACAAAAGACACAGCAATCGCCAGGGATGGGCCGCAGCAGAGATCGGCATCCAGTGCATTCATAATAGAATTGGCATGCGTCCGTCGGCATTATCTCGCGTTTGACGAACCCGCAGCGGGGGCATGTCAGTATCGACTCCAGAATTGGCATGTTATCAGTCCTCATACGCACGAGATTGGGGAAAGCTGTTTCTGCTTCATTCATTAATCCATTAGCCCCGGCAAATAACAGGCAGAGCATGTTGACGGCATCATCTCGCCTCCTCTGCCATCTCGCGGTGCGCTTTCGCCATGCTCATGTTAGCCTCTGCGGCTTCTTCGTACACGCGCACCAAAGCTTTGGTATGCTCTTTCAGATCTTCAGTTTGCCTGCCATAGTAATACCCATGCTCCCGGTATTCCGCGAGGCCGTTTTTCTGTTCTTGTGCTCGCGCACGCATTGCTTCCGCTGCAGCTTCATAATGCCTGGCCAGCGCGTTATGGTCTGCTTTGGTCCTGGCGCTGCGGACAGCGCTGCTCATATCCATCGGATGTGGATCGATACGCGCGCAGGCCGACAGGGCGAGAGCCCCCAGAATGGTAAAAATAACACGTGATTTCATGATCATCTCCATGCTGGTTATCAAATTCTATTTTTTCATCTGCTCGGCCATTTGGCGGTGAGATTTCGCCATGCTCATGTTTACCTCTGCAGCGCGCTTATAATTACTCATTGAGGCTCGGCAGTGTGCTTTCAGATCCAAAGCCCTGGGGCCGTAATAGGGGTGCATCTCGTATTCCTCCAGCTTTTTTTCACTTTCTCGCGCTTTTAAGCGCATGTCTTTCGCTACAGCTTCATAATGTCTGGCTAGTGCAAGATGGTCAGCTCTGGTTTTAGCGTTCCGGATGGCGCTAGTCATATCCATCGGATGCGGGTCCATATGCGCGCAAGAGGCCAATGCGCTGAGAATAGCCAGAATTAAGAAGAATATGGGTGGGTTCATATCGATTTCTGTAGTGTTATGAAAAAATAGCGGCGCGATCAAAATGATAGGGCTAAGCGGCTGCAGCAGTCGTGCCCGCTGGCATGCTGCTCTATTCCTTCACTGTAATCACGCTCATTTGTCAGCCAGGCGCTATAACTGAAAAGGATTTTTCATACTTCCTGAGCTTCACCTTTCTTGTGAGCTCACTCCACCCGTCCAACTGCCGGCTATAGGATAAGCAAACTGCTTCGCCAGATTGATCAAGCATACCAATAATCCGTAAAAAATCGGCGAGCGCATCCTTTTCTTCATAGTATCCGTTTTTTTTCATAATTTAATGCGATTAAGCCGCAAGGCATTGGTAACCAGCATACCGAACTCATCATCATGGCCGCATTGGCAAACATCGGTGAGAGCAATAGACCGAAAGCGGGATAAAACACACTGCTGCAAGCGGGATGCCAACGGCGTTATAGCAAAATGCAAAGGTAAAGTTCTGACGAATGTTTCGCATGGTGGCGCGCTCGATACCGCGCAAATCGCCCTTGACAAGCGTGACGCCCGCGCTCTTTAAACCAAAACAGCACTGGCAAATGTGCCAAACTGAACTAAACCGGTTTTCCTCGGCCTTGATTCATATTAGGCCAACTTTTTTGATATTTGAATAATTCGAGGTTAATTATTCTGTTGCCGCTTACGTGCACCGGGAACCCCAAGCTGAGCCTTGCTGATGAGGTGACGTCGGCAGGGAAGAGGAATTTCTCGACGTTTTGCTCGACCGCTGCCATGATGAGAATGTCACGCTGATATTTATCAGTTGACGAGCGCCTCGCCAGCCATTTCACACGTTTCATTCCTTTACATGAAACTGTAATCCCTTTACATGAAACTGTATGACCGCTGGGCGGAGTAACAAGGGCCTTAGGCGGTGATGTGTAGCGACTAATCCGAGTTAACCGAAGGGAGAAAAAAAATGTTTATTTCACGTATCGTTAAATTGTTAGGCATGACGGCTGTATCAAGTGCGTTAATCAGCGCTGCCGGCTTCGCAGACGCCGATGCGATTATAAAAATTGACGGTTCGAGTACCATGTATCCCATCACCGAAGCGGTGGCTGAAAATTTCCAGTCAACCCAAAAAAATGCAATCAAAGTAATGGTTGGCGTCTCCGGCACCGGTGGCGGCTTCATGAAATTCTGCCGTGGTGAAATAGATATCGTCAATGCTTCCCGTCCCATTCTGGGAAAGGAAATGAAGGCCTGCAATAAGGCCCGCGTCGAATATGTCGAATTGCCGGTGGCATTTGATGCACTAACAGTGGCGGTGAACCCGAAGAATAACTGGGTCAAAACCATGACTGTCGCCGAATTGAAGAAAATATGGAGCCCCGCCGCCCAAGGTAAAATCACCAGATGGAGCCAGGTAAATCCGGCATGGCCAGATGAGCCGTTCAAGCTCTACGGCGCTGGTGCGAATTCCGGGACGTTTGATTATTTTACGCAAGCCATCATCGGTAAGGCGAAATCCATCCGTGGCGACTTTACGGCATCTGAGGACGACAACGTGCTGGTCCAGGGCGTCGCAAGCGACAAGAACGCGCTTGGCTTTTTCGGTTTTGGATATTATGTAGAAAATCAGGAGAAAGTCAGAGCTGTCGCCATAGATGATGGTAGAGGTGAAGGAGTCATTCCGTCTGTCGAGACTGTGGAAGACGGAACCTATCGGCCTTTGTCCCGCCCCATTTTCGTCTATGTAAACATGAAGGCGGCAGAGAAACCCGAAGTCAAGGAGTTTGTTACGTTCTATATCAAAAATGCCTCCGCCCTTGTGAGAAGCGCCCAATATTTCCCACTGCCGCCCAGAGCTTATAGAGCCGACATGGAATTCTTCAAGACGAAGAGGTTGGGAACAGTATTCGATGGCTTTTTGCCGGTAGGCATCACAATCGACGATCTGCTCCAGCGAGAGGCCCGTTTTTATGAAAATTAACGCTGAATCCAGCCGTTAGTGCCGCTTTCGAAACATCGATAGCAGATCAAGCTGTTATCGACCCCTGCCCCATCTGCAGCCAACCAAGGCCTTGGATGGGACAGGATCACAAGCCGTCTGGTGCAGAAAACTTTGCTGAAATGCGCGCCTTGCGGATAGCGAGAAATTTGGATGAGAAGTGAGTCACCTACGAACCGAAGGGGGATGATCTTCAGCCCTGGCCCAGGTAGCACGGGTTACAATGGTGTAACCGACAGGAGGAAATTCATTGCTGATTTCCGCCTAGGCTCGTTCTTGTTACGCCGTTGTTACCTCATGTCCATCAGGATTGATGGCAGCTGGGTTATCCCTCGGTTTCATACCGTTGATTTTCGTTTTTTCTGGCGTTGTTTGTACTGCCGATTAATAACGCTTTCTCTTGCTTTCCTTCGGGAAGCATTCGACTGTTCCTTGTCCCACGGCCATTGCTAATGAATGCCAGAAGATGAACGGAACAGTTCTCTAGCAGGCAGAAACCGCTATAGGAGTGCTTGGTGCGCGTATGTTTCGTGTCTCATACGGCTAAAAAATATGGAGCAGAGCTCGCTCTGCTCGAACTGTTGCAGGGGTTGGTCGCAGAGGGCGTCGATTGCAAAGTACTGGTTCCAAAAAAAGGTCCGTTGCTGACAGCGCTGGATCAATTGCACATCGAGTGGAAAATCATTGGTTACCCTTTTTGGGTGGCGGGCGCGCGACGACGATGGATGTCAGGCCGTATTCTCCGCACAGTAAGGACGCTATTGCTTGCGATTCCTATGGCACACATCATTGCCAAATGGCAATGCGACCTGGTTTGTTCGAATACAATGACTATTGGAGCTGGAGCGTTGGCCGCGCGGTTGGCGAAGCGTCCGCACGTCTGGCACCTGCATGAGTTCGGGTACCGTGATCCCAATCTGTTATTCGACCTGGGCGAGCGCCGCACGGCGCGCTTGATGGACCGGCTTTCCGCGATTTTTATCGCCAACTCCTATGCGGTGGTTAAACATTATGGCCGATATATTAACCAGGAAAGAATAAAGGTCGTTTATCAGGCGGTGACATTACGCGATGAGATTGAAAGTTCGCCAGGTAATCACGCTACTACTGATAAACCATGTTTTACGTGTGTCATCGTTGGCTCGCTGCACATTGCAAAAGGCCAGGACGAAGCCATCCGTGCCTTGGCCGAGATAGTGCGCCGGGGAGTCGATATGGAACTGCTTTTTGTAGGGGCAGGTAGTAAGCGATACCGCAAAGTGCTGGGTCAGCAAGTTCGCGATTTTGGTCTGGAACAGCGAGTCAAATTTATTGGATATGCGGAAAACCCCCTACCCTATATTCGAATGGCGGACGTTGTGCTGGTATGCTCTCGCTGGGAAGCTTTCGGACGAGCCACGGTGGAAGCCATGCTTTTGGGTAAGCCAATTATCGCTACAGCCAATAGCGGCGGTACTGCGGAATTGATTCATGACGGAGAAACAGGGCTCCTGTACGAAGCCGGCAATCATGTCGAACTTGCCGACAAGATTCAGCGGCTGTATCAGATTCCAAGCGAAGGGATAAGGTTGGGCACGGCTGCGCGCATGTGGGCAGCGGGTCGCTTTACTCAACAACGATATGCGAGGGAAGTGCTTAGTTTGTTGAGTGAAGCACTAACGAAAGAGCAGCACGCGGCGCCAGCCGTAAACCAATTTGAACAGTCCGACGATTAATGATTTATCGCGGCGCTGAGATATACACAGCTGGTTAATGGATTGAAGACTCATCAACTAACACTATTTTAGGAAAACTTGAAATTGCAATGAAAGATACAATGCAGCCCAACGCCATCACTACCGAGGCCCGACCCGAATGTGGCCTGTGCAAAGGACACGGTGAGGTAATTTACCGTGATTTAGAAGATCGCCTTTTCGATGCAACTGGGCATTGGACCCTCAAACAATGCCCTGGATCAGGATGTGGCCTTATTTGGTTAGACCCCATGCCTACGAAGAAGGATATCGGAAAAGCCTACCTCAACTACTATACGCATGAAGACGAGAATATCCAAAAGCCGAAGAAGCGTGGCGGCGTTGTCCGGCGACTCAAGCGTGCGTTCTCTGTGGCGCGCAACAAAGGATACCTGGCTCTCAAGTACGGCGCGGTGAACGGTGCGTCATCCTTGACGAAGCTGGCCGGCCTATATGCATACCTCCAACCCATACTCAAATCTACGCTTGACTTCGACGCAATGTATCTGCGAATTCGATCGGGCGCTAAGCTTCTGGAAATCGGCTGCGGCAGCGGACGCCAACTGGAAATTTTTCGAAAGCTGGGTTGGCAAGCGGAAGGGCTTGATCTAGATCCAAAAGCGGTCGAAATTGCGTCCGCGCGCGGTCTGACAATTCACTTCGGTAGCTTGGAGGAACAACACTTTCTAGGCCGATCCTTCGATGCAGTTGTCTCCAGCCACGTCATCGAGCACGTGCATGACCCTGTAGGTCTGCTGCGCGAGTGTGGGCGTATCCTAAAGCTCGACGGCAAGCTCGTCATAATTACGCCAAACACATCGAGTTGGGGCCACATGTGGTTTCGTAGTCACTGGCTTGCGCTGGATCCTCCGCGTCATCTGCACCTGTTCAACTCTATCTCACTACGTCGAGCTGCCGAGGAGGCAGGCCTTAAAGTACTCCGCCTCACCTCGACTGTGCGCGACGCAGATGGGCTATTTCGGGCGAGCCGCGACATTCAGAGGACAAAGCGTCATGTTTGGGGTATCCGCCACTCTTTGGGCTTGCGTCGCTGGTCCAGAGCCCTTCAGTGGGCAGAATGGTTGCTACTCCAAGTAGGACTGGACCGAGGCGAGGAGTTGATGATGATTTGTGGACCTAACGACGAAAACATACGGCACTGTTCCAGATGAAAGCACGACCACAGGTGTCTATAGCTCTAGCTAGTTATAATGGCGAGCGTTATATAAGCGAGCAGCTTGATAGCATCATGCGCCAAACCCGTCTGCCAGACGAGTTGGTAATATCTGATGATGCCTCAGTTGATGCGACGCAGGAGATCATAGCGGACTTTATCCGGCATGCACCCTTTCCTGTACGAGTCCAAGCAAACGACGAGCGACTTGGTTCGACGCGCAATTTCGAAATGGCGATCCGCGCATGCCGAGGAGAGATCATTTTTCTTTGCGACCAGGACGACGTGTGGTATCCCGAGAAAATTGCTGTGATCGAAGCATGTTTCATAGATAACCCAGGCGTGGGTATTGTCTTTACTGATGCCGATGCGGTCGATGAAAATTTGAATCCGCTAGGGTTGCGACTATGGAAAGCAGTGCGATTCAGCCTAAGAGATCAGGCACAAGTTGCGGCCCTTGATGCATTTTCAGTGCTGCTTAAACGTTATATCGTGACGGGTGCGACCATGGCTTTTCGTTCCACTTACCGAGACCTCGTGCTGCCCTTTTCTGAGATTTGGATCCATGATGCATGGATCGCCATGCTAATCGGCGCCACATCTGATGCGGCTGCGCTGCCAATACCATTGATCGCTTATCGACAGCATAACGGTAATCAAATAGGCATACGCCGCGTCAAGAATCGAGGTATAACATGCGCCGCACTGTATGGTCCACAAGTTCTGCGTTACGAAGCCGCGCTAGCGCGGCTATTGGAGTGCACGGATCGTTTTCCAAAAAACGCTTACAACGCACATCGTCTTAATGAGGCGCTAACCTTTCTGCGCGTTCGCGCCGGGCTGCCACAAGCCCGCTGGCGCCGGTTACCAGAGCTCCTGCGTGAGCTCGTCTTACTCAATTACCATCGCTACGCATATGGGTGGAGAAGTTTCCGTAGGGACCTCTTACGCTAGCAGATCACTTGATAGAATCCTTGGTAAACTTTATTAAAATAATTCATCCCAGCAAAGATTGTCCATGCCCTATTACCTCGCTATGTTTCCATTCACAAGGTGTGGTAAGACTATTAACCTGCCGATGCTTGAACATGATGCCGCGTGCGATTGTGAAGGTAATTACAAAAGTATCAAACGATAAACATATCCATTTAAGAACCTGCGAAGTATGGATTTGCGCGCCACGCTACGGCAACAAATTTCCAATTATTAATCGGTCTGAATACTCGTGGGAAAAAACTTTTTTGCTAAATTCTTTAGTTCGATATTTTTTTCTTCACCTTTTTCAAGCCTAAATTTCCAAATATTATTATCCCCGCCAATCTCCAATGGATCAGCCAATAGTTTTACACCGCCTTTTTCCAATACTTCCCTGGCGCCTTTCGCATCTCCACTCAACAAAAAATGCAACGCATCAGGGATACGACTTTTCTTGGCAGCATAAACCTGGTTCATCCATGGCGCCATCTCTTCCAGAAGGCCATATTTCTCATAAACGCCTGCCATCCGCGTCAGCTCATTCGGGTCTTCCGGAAGATTGCTGGTCAACATGCGCATGCCGATCAATTCATCGGATGACATCGTTGGCCGCGCCCCCGGCTTGTTCAGGCCGGAAAGCCCTGCGGACCTTGTGTCAACAGCCGGGGGCATTTGTGCGGAAATCTCGCTTAGCCCCGGCGCTGTGGATTGCAATGGCTGAGCAGTTCCATCCTGCTGATTACGCTGCCAGCCGGCAACTATTTCGTCGTTGGCGTTCCGCAGCCGATTCCGCTTTTCGCTGTCGAAACCAGCCTGTTCCATTTTTACCTGATGCAATTCTGTTTTGCGCAGACCGGATTTTTTCTGTTCACGGAGATATTGTCGCCGCAAATTGATATCCTGCCCCGCGCCCAAACCTTTCGCGAGCCCGCTGGCAAATGCGCCCAGTCCATTAATCATGCCCCACCTCCCTATTTTTTTTATCTACAGCGCGGTTACGCTTCAGCATAGCCAGGCTTCCGCTATTGATTCGATGGATAAAATCCTCCCCTACCAGATCAATGGCTTCCTTGTTCAATACTGCTTCGCCGTTGGATAAACGGATAGGCTTGATCCCTTCAATGCTTGCCAGGATGGAACCGCTCGTGCCGGTGCCCGGGCCTTTTATCATACCGCCCTTCATATAGGCCTTGCGCTTCAGTAATCCAGGGCCATAAGGGGTTCCGTTTTTTATGATGCCGCCTTTGCGAAGCCTTGGCCCCATCATATAAGCGCCCCCTAGCGTTCCAACAAGGCTCCCTAATCCTTCCAGCGCGGCTGCCTTGTTTTGTTGCTGTTGCTGCCATGCGCCAAGCTGGCCCTGGTACTGATTCAGCATTGTATTGCCCGCTGAGTTGTTGGCCCCGGTAGCTCCACCGAACCAGCTCTGTGCCGCGTTCAGGCCGGCATTATGCAGCCCCGCCTGGGTGGCGAGGTTTCCTGTGGCTGAGTTACCGGCATTCAAAGCGGCTGCATCCGTCGCTATCCCTGTGGTGGGCATATTGCGCCCGAATTGCGCCGTGCCTTGCCGCATGGCCATGCCCTGCAGCTCAGTATCCCGGCGCGCCCTGTTCATGGCGCCTGCCGTATCTTTGGCCAGCCCCAGATTGGTTTCGTGGTCCAATGCTTGAAATCTGCCCGAATTCGGGTTGATGCCCATGCGCTCCATCGAGCGCTGGCTAATATCCCGCGCAGCCTGATAGCCGCGCACGACATCGCCGCCCGCCTCTGCCGCCATCCGGTCTTTGCGCGCCTGTGAGTCGAACTCATTGGCATCCTGGACCATGCGCTCCTCTACGGGCGCGAACAGATCGCGGTAAACCTGCCATTGCGACTCCGCCCTGGCGGCATCGGCATCGCCCGATGCAATCTGCTGATCAACAATCTTTTGAATGAGCGGGTCTTGCACGCTGGCTCTATCCCTTTCCCACTCGAGCTGTTGTTTCGCTACATCGAGCTGCTGCTGCGCGATATCGGCATTCTGCTTCGCTGTCTGGCCGATCAGTGGATCGGGTTTCGGCGGTTTCGAGCTACACATTTTCAACCTCCAGTATTTTATTCAATCCATTTTCCACATGGCGATAGCCGAGCAGGCGGAAGAACCGCGCAGCCTTGTTGGCCGTCTTCACGGTAATATTGATCTCGCTTGCGCCGATGCGCCGCATTGCGTTTTCCGTATAGGCCACAAAATGCCGGGCAACCCTCCCCTTGCGCGCTTCAGGCAATAAATAGAGGGTGTCTTCCGTGGCAATGATGGTTTGCGTATGCGCGCTCCTATCCAGGTACATGGCACAATTGCCCAATAGTTTCCCTTCGCGTCTCAGGGTCAAGAGAACATACCGCCCGGCACGTTCATAACGGATGAAGGTCTCGTAATCCGGATTGAACGGCAGCCCATGCCGATGCGCCTCCGTCTCGTCCCAATGCACCCGGTGCAGCGGCTTTATCTCCTCGCCAATGTTCTCGATACGCTCCAGTGAAAATATGAAATCCTCATGACCTTCGGGTTCGATCCGTTCAATTACGCTTGCCGGTATCAACGTGCCAATCCGGCTGGCTGCAACGCAAATGTCTGCCGCCAACCCGGGTAGCAAGGGCAAGCCCATGTTTGTCTTGAGCAAAGCAATCAGTTCTGTATTCATCAGCTATCCAGTCTGGTGATTATGCGTTCTACCGCAATGCGGACGTCATTGGTATAGGCATAGAGAGCCTCACATTCCGCTCGGGTAGGTACGGCAGAGAATGTAAGCGCGCGGAACGCTGGTGGCATTATTCTGTTTCCCCGCCGCCCGGTCAGTAGCTCGATCATGGTTTTCAACCATTCCGGCGTTCCCGCAGGTATGCCCGGTTTCTTGATACGTAGCGTTGCCGCCATGCCGGTACTCAACGCAGCTTCGACGACAATCCCATCGCTGATGGCGCCTGTGCCGGCTTTGTTACCCTGATTGGGAAAGGAGACAATGAGGATGTGCGTCTGCGTAATGATCGCGGCGCCTGCAGAATTTCCCTGAACCACCGGTTCCGCTTCGAGCCCGCCCCGGCCGATATACAGAAAGCCAGTGGTACTCGTGTTCTCCTGGGTAGGCGCAGCGGCAACGATGATGTGAGCTTGGGTTATCGCAGGCGCAAAGCATGCCTGTCCCTGTGTTCCCCCTGGCACGATCAACATTCGTGCCTGTGTTACCACGCCGGTGCCGGACATATTGGTCTGAGCGTTCGATACAGCGGCAAGAACCTGATTCTGGGTAATCCGCCCATCCGCATTTGACGAGCTGGTTTGAACGGCTGGTGCAGCGGCAAGAGCTTGATCCTGGATGAGCGTCCCGGCTTTGGCCGTGCCATTTTGCGTTAATGCGGCCCCAACCAGCGCGTGGTCCTGCGCTACTGCTCCCATATCGACGAAATTCGCCTGAGCCGGAGTTTCAGCAGTCAAATAACATATCGTACTGCTGCTTTTCCACAACTTTTTTGGGGAAGCCTTGAATAACTGCCACGGATTGTTGTATAGGGCGATACTTTCTGCGCGACCGATGGCGCGGTTATAGAAATACCCGTAAGCAATTCGCCCCGTAAGTAACCCGCCGGTGCCACCCGTTCTTGCCCCAAAAACAATGTTTTCTGATTCTTGACCCGCCGCGCCCACAATAAGGGTGACTTCCCTGCCGTAATCTCCGTAGAGTTTGGCAATCGATCCATCCCAAGTGATCGTGTATTGATGCCAATCGGCGTTCCCCCATTCCCATTTCGGAATAGTTTGAGCGCCGCGCAGCCAGATTCCAGGGTTTTGATTGGCAGCAGCATCACAGTAAATCTGGAAGGTTCGGCTTGCGCCAGTGGCGCTGGCTTTGCCTACAAATGTACCGGTATTTCCGGTATCCTCAAGCCGCGCATAAATAACAACCGACCACTGGCTGGTTGAGTCAGCAAAAAGATTTACACCGCCGAGGCTCTGCTTCCCCGTATTGACGTAGCCCGCTCCAGCGAATGAAGTAACGCGCCCAGGTTTGTCCGTGCGGTATGTGCCATTCGTTACCTGATATTTGACTCCGGTTACGCGGTCAAATACCGCGCCTGCAGTATCAAATACGGTTGCCGCCGCCAAGCCGAATGCTAGCGGGTTTGTCCAGTCTATCGGCGCGGGCGCCTGCGGCTGCTGCTTAAACCGGCGCGGCAGGATTAATGCAGACACTTACGCCGACACTCCGGCAATCTCAGCGAGGTAAATATTGCCGGAAGTCAGTGGCACGCCCATGTCGTTTTTTGCGACCAGCTTTAAATAGCGGGCAGTGGGCAGCCCTTGCAGGCTGAAGAATTTTCTATGCGTATTGGTATCATTGCACGGCAATGTTCCAATCCAATGCAAATCAGCTTCTTCAGTTGCCGTTAGGCCGGTTTCAGGCCCACTGCCAAAATTGATATTGTCCAGCGATAGCTTTGCGAACAGGATGAGTTGCCTGTTGCCAGCAGGGGTCCCGCTCGGGTCGCATTCAACTTCCAAAGTAACGTCCAGTGGAATAGCGGCGCCCAGGTCAATTGCTGCCGATGCTATATAGGCCGCGTTCGCCAGTGTTCCCAAATTCAGTACGGATGGGCTGCGAGCGCCCTGAGTCTGTGTGAAGATTGCCATGATCTGTGTTCCTCAAGAGTTTTCCGGGAAAGCCTCGTTTAAGCAGATTTAGGTACTTAAGCAGGCCTAAGCGGGTTTAGGCAGGCTGTGAGCTGGTATAAGTCAGGCTCGGGAAATTGATGGTATTTCCGCTGGTAATCACCTGGTCGCTGGTCTCATCCGTTACCAGCAAAACCTTGCTGACGCTATCGGTAAAAGCAATATGCAGATCCGGCGTTGCGCCCGAGTTGGCGAAAGCCGCTCCGCTTTTGGCCGAAACGCTCAAGATACGTGCCGCGCCATCGGCGCCGGTCAGCGCGTAATCGCCAGAGACCATGGTAACTTCACAGATCGCGTTTCCGGTTACTGTTGCGTAGCTGTCCGTCGGCATGTAGGTTTTGAGCAAAAGCATGCGGATTGCGCCATTTCTGATTGCATTGAGGCCGCCATCCAGTACATCGGAATGCACGTATTTTGCCACTCGATACTCCTTTTTCCATAAACAAAAAAAACGCCCAGACGAACTGGGCGAACCAAGCTAACTGAGCAGGTCACTTCAATATTTGCTATGCCTACTTTAACCCATCCATTGTCTCGGCCAGCACCACTCCGGTAACCTTCACATTGCCGGATAGCACAATCTCCACGTTATCGGATTTGTACCCGGCGGGCAGCCGGAAAGCGCGACTGTTACGCACCTGCCTCGTGAATTTCAGCGCACCATCGGCCCATAGCTGAAATTGCAGGGAATCGATGGCAAGCGGCGGAATATCCTGCATGGCATCGCCGCCAATCTCATATTCGGCGAGACAGGAGTCGGCTAATCCGTCATTCATCATCCCGGCGGTAATCAATGCCTGGTTTGCTGCAATAGCCGCATCGTAAGAAGTCTGCGCGGATGCCGCCTCCATTTCCGGCATATCGAAGTCAGCGTCTATCTTCGCCGCTCCATAATTAACGGGAGGCGCAGTGATGAATTTCCTGCTTTTCCACTCGTAGGCGAGTTTGGCCCCGGCATCGCCTTCCCATTCGTAAATTTTCCTGTCCACTGCCACATAGAGTTTGCCTGTAGCCGGGTCCGCCCATATTGCGGTGATATTCTGGTTGATCTTGATAAAGGATGCGCTCTCGGCCTTGTCGATCACAAACATGAGCGAACTATCGTTAGCGGTATAACCCGCGTAGTAGCGGTTATCGGCAGAGGTGCCGATAAATGTGGCAGGGTTCAGCTCCGCCCATTCTCTTTGCGTGAACAGGTTTTTGGTAACGATGTCGCTATTCGTTCCAATAATTACCATGCCTTGAGGGGCGGGGTAGCCTATGCCGAACGCAAAGCTTGCCACGCCGCGCTTCGCCATACAGGGCCACGCCACGCCCAGCTTCTCCATGCCGCCGCCCATTGTCACCGGGTCAACCCCGGTAATGGTAAATGGGTTGCCTTCGGTCATTCCGATCAATGTGGTGCCGGTAACGGCAATCGCAACGATGTCCTGGTCGTAGGTCTGGCGGTAAGAAGTCGGCCAGGCATAGGGCTTGAATGGTTCCGAGAACAGGACTTCGTTGCCGGCGAAACCAGCGGCCACCCCGTTTGCAAGGATCGTAATACCCTTCATGTTCGCAGGCGGCATATTCCAGGTTGTGGAAGGCAGCATTTCACCCAGGGCAACTTCCTCATCGCGGGTTGAATCATCGTACGTGGTGGTAATTGCAGATACCGTGACGACATAGTGATACTCCGCTCCGCCCGAAGTGGTGAGTGTGCGGTAAATACGCTTGGCCATGCCGCTCGTGTTGTGCCGCGCCACCCGTACCCATGCCCCGCCGGCGGTGTAAACCTGAGTTGTCGACAGCGACACCACGACCTTATTTGTGGCTGGATCAACACCCACCAGCGCAAACTCGCCATTGAGATCCGCCATACCCTCCACGGATGCAAACCTGATTTTCTCGTGCGCCCGAAGCCCATACACCGTATCCAGCGTGATCTCTACCTGTCCCTCAAACGGTATATCCTTCACTGCGCCGGTTATTGACCCGGTATTGGGCGGCGCGGTATCCATGCCTGATAGCGCCCAGGTATCGTCATCCTTGCCGGTTGTTACTGAGGATGCCGGCGACGGCGCGGATTCTTCGCCCCATTGTGTGACAAAGGTATAAACGTAGGAACGGGTAACCGTCGATCCGGCGCCGCCGGCGGGCATGACAGCAGGCGGATTAAGCGGTTGTGCCACGCCCAGCACATAGCAGCCCGATGGATAAGGCCCGGCGCCCGCAGTTGCCATGTCATATTCCGATGCGCGCGGTTCGCCATCGCCGGTGTAGTAAAAGCGTCGCGATGTATTTCCGGCAACAGGAGAACGGGCAACATCCACATCCTTGTCCCACGCCAGCCATTTTTCATTCCCATCCTTCTCCATGCGAAACATGGAAACGATGTCATTGGCGATGACCGGTGCAAATACCAGACGCGGGCCGTTTATCGGGCGTAAATCGCCGCTTGTCAAATTACAGTTGGTCGCAACCTGAGCCTGGCTGGCCCCAAGCAATTGCTTTGCCAGCCTTGGCACCAACCCGGAAAATCCAGTGATTCTGAAAGCGCTCACTCTGGCAAAGCCTCAATTTTGGGATAATGTTACATATTGCTGGCCTGATTTCTTTCCTTCGCATATCGCACGCTCTTCGGCCCGCCTCTTTACCAGGCCCGGCAATACTTTTCTGCCCGGTCCGTACTTGAACGCCTCTATACGTGCGCATGCTTCCGCATATTTTTCCGCGTTGATCAAGTCGATCAGGTTGGGCGATTTTCCCGGCAAAGCTTTTCGGCAGAATGTCGGGATGCCAACGCTATAAGCCAGCCTGACAAACGCCTCGTACTCATACTGGTACAGCGGTACGGTCACGCAGCGTTTGACGCCCGCGGCATAGACGCCCTCGATCTCGTCAAGCAACCGCACCAGTGACCGCACCGGCGTGGTCCTGTCGCCCATCCTGACCCCGGCAGTCGTGCCGTATCCAATAGTCGGCACATCGCCGGGCACAGGAATATATGCCTCATCCTTGTAGCCTTCATGCACTGCGATCCCCACGAGCGTGGAGGCCGCTAGCACCAATACCGCCATTGCAGACCGGACTTGCGTCGCGGATGATTTAATCATTTCTCGATCCTCGGATTTTTACTGCATTTTTTCACGGCACTCTTGCCGATTGCGGCGGATCTCGTCTGGCATTTTCCGTAATGCAGTCGAGCTTCGCCTTTATCGTCTCTTTCATATCGCCCGCATCCAGGGTGGCACAGGACGCAATTTCGGATGAGGGTGAGGGTGAAGACGATATCCTGGGTTTCGGCTTGCGCGTCTCCGTCCCGTTTCCCAGCTCGGGATGAATGGCGGTTGCGGGCTCCTCGGCCATCTGATGCTCCGCCTGATGCTCCGCCGGCAGTGGCGCCAGCATGGAACATGACGCCAGAAACAGGGCTCCAAGCGGATATCTCATTGCTTCCTCCCGCGTGCCCACTGGTCAATGATCCGGTCGAGCTTCTCGTTAAATTCTTTCATCGTTTCCCGTTGCTCCACCCGTACCGATTTGAGCTCTTCGCCCAGGCGCTCATTGGTTCTTTCCTGATAAAGTTCTCCCCGCTTCAAGCTTGCAATATCGTTTTGCACCGCGTTATAGGTCGCAACGCCCGACGCGAGTAGACCCGCTATTGCAATAATCCCGCTAAAGGATAATGTAGAGGTGGACGGCCCGCGCCGCCGCTCGGTCTTGTGATCGCTATCATCGTCCGCCATGATCAGGACAGGATCCACAAGAGTGCAATGGCAAACAGGGCAGCGCCCAGCAGCATCGCCGCCGTCCATTTGGATGCCTTCAATTTATCGAGCAGCTTATCGGCGCTTGCGTCGACCGCGGCATTTTGCTTTTCCATCTCGTCCTTGATGATCCTGATGCGCTTGCGCTGAAACATGGTCATGGTGAATTCTCCAAAAAATAAATCTGAACAAACAGGCAAAGTGGTCCCAGTGATCCCTGTGGGACAAGTGGTTCTATGCTGGTGAGGAGCAAAAAAAAACGCGGCAAAGCCGCGTCATATCCGACGAATCTGATCAACTGAATCTGATCAGCTGTGTTACAGGTGGGTTAAGCGTTTTATACGTGCCTGTTTTATACGTGCCCGCGTGCTTACCATTGAATTGCATCCGGCCGTTCCTGGGTCGCATGGTCGCCTAGTGCGGCGACCTGGTCGCGCAATTACTGTCGCTTACCCGCGATGACCATGGGCAGGTGCGAACAGCGCGGCATTGGCAATGATCTTGCCAGCCAGTTCAGCCCTGCTTTTGCCCTGCCCGGCTGCCGCGCTATCCAGCTACGGCCTTGCAGCATCTGGATCCAGCAGCCAGGCATTGGCTTTTGCTTCCTGTTTAGGCTAACTGCCGACTTCGCCCGACGGTAATCTGCGCTCATTGCATCGATAGCGGCCTGATAGGCTGCATTGATGCGTATCAGCACGGCCACTTTCATCTGGGTGCCTGAAGGCGGCGCAGGTGGAGGAGGCGGAATAAATAATTGCGAGGTAGCGGCAGTTGCGGCAGTCCATCGTTCTATAAATGGCTTGAAGTCCGTTATGCTGTCCAGAGCCGTGTTGCAGCGCCGTCATACTCCATGTGCCCGCTTATGCCATTCACTGTACGGCCACGTATGCCGATGGGTAACGCCGACAAGTTAACCAGCCTGAATATCCCGGCAACTCAGATGACGCCGTCGTCTCGAATAATTGTTATTCGCATACGTCTGCTTGCTCCAATGGTTTGATGTCCGGTTTCCTGTTCGCCGATTGCGCCGCTACCCGCAGCACCTGCTGCGTCTGCGCTCCCTGCTTCACCATTTCGTTGCGGAACGATTCGGTGGCCGCCACGCCTTTGCGCGATTCGTTGGCCGTGTTGATCATCAGGGTGGGAAGCCATGCAATGGCGCAGCCCCAGGCGCCGCTTTCCCGTCCGGTATTCGTGTCGACGCCGAGAATCTGCACATACCAGGGGCAGCGGTACAGGATAGGCTTCCTGTCTTCGGTTTTGACCTCCTCGCACTTCGCCCCGAGCGGGCAATCGGCAACCCTGGTTTCCATCAGTCTTTACTCGCTATGATCATGTCGATATATTGAACGGCCAGGTTGATGGCTGTGCCAGTAAAAGTGTGGTTATGGGAGCCGCCACCACCAGTACCACTATCTGTGACTGGCGTTCCCGTTACTACTCCCCCCCCGCCGCCGCCAGGGTTCGGTCCCGCGCCCGATGTACCATACACACTGAAACTATGGGTATGAAACGGTATTTGGGCCGAGGTAAGGGTGGTGGCACTGTTCGATCCATTAACTGCTTGCAGCGCGAAGGCGTTCGCAAATGTGACTGAACCGCCCGAGTTTCCGCCGAGGCCGCTGACTATTCGTATGGCCTTATTGTCATGTGTGGTTATTTGTGTCCAACCAACGGGGGCGACAGGCTGAAAAAATGACATGACCGTGCCGGATGGAATAAGCGCGGCAATCGCGGCGGGAATTCCCAATGTTGCCCGTGCCGCCTCCGCCTCTGTATCATCCAGTAACGTTCGGGCAAAGGAGCTCAGGTCAGCCAGTGCGGTTGTGCCCACCCCCGTAAAATACGGCAACTTGTCGGCCGATGCGGCCAACCCGCCCAGCGCGATGAGATTCGCGTTTGCAAGCGACTCCTGCAGGGCAACGTTGGTCACGCCAGCCAGAAAATAATCACCGGCCGCCCAGGTTCGGGCGGCGGTGCCGTCCAGCCCACGTCCGCCCGCGGAGATCGCAAGACTATCTGTGCTGCGCGCCTCGACCTTTACGATTTCCCGATTGCCCGAGGCGTCCTTGAAAATACCATAAAAATAATCGCCGGCGCCAAGCACCGGGAAGAGAATCCCTTTTCCGGCCTCAACCGTGAAGCTCAACCCCGCTGTGCCGCTTGGTGCGGAACTGACGGTAGCCTTGCCGAAATTCGAGAACTTGAGTCCCATGCTTTACCCTTATTATTTGAGCCAGCAGCCTATAGCGGCCTGACATCTCTCCTTCAAAGCCGGAAATCTGGACGTCTTCATGTCCTCTGCATAACCGGAAATCAGAATGCTTTGGCGTCCTCATTCCCCAAAAACGAGAATCCAGACCGTTTCCCTTATTACTTGATGGTCGGCTCTATACCCCTGGCCATGATTCTGGTTTGCAACCGCGCACGCGTATAACCTCTCGCCACCCGCTGGCCTGCCGCCGCTGTCTTTACTGCGAATTGCTGTTGATGGTATTGTGCGAGTTGGGTGCTGGAGTATGGCTTCTTGGGCGACAGCATCAGCCGCACCAGTGCGCCGTGGACAATCGCTTCGCGGTATTCGTTGAATTGCCCATCTACTATCCCCATGCTGGCCGGTGAAGGTTTGAAAGCAACGGTCATCGACAACGTACCGGGTGCGGCAGGTGCTGGCACAAGCATCAAGGAAGCGGCCTCGGCAAGAATGTATGCCGGAGCACCCTTCCGCCCGTGCCGGTTCATGCTGCCCATGCTCGGCTCACCTGGATACAATGCGATTTTTTCTCCATCCAGTGCCGCATGGATAATTAAATGCACCACCGCATCCGCCGGTGGGGTAAAAGCGTATTCCGCCACGCCCGCAGCTACTGAAACATCCGGATGCGTTCCTTGCCAGGCAAGAGATTGCTCGAAAAATGCAATGGCGGATTGGCGCAACGCGCTATCGGCAGCAGCGGATGGGCAACCGGGCAGATCCGGCATCATCAGATCGTAGAAATCACGCCACAGTTTCATGATTGAGCCTCGGCGCTGAATAGTTGGGCGTACACGGCAGCGCGGCCTGAACTGGCGTGCTCGTCGTCAGTCATTTCCGCTCTGGCCGTGACATAATCCGCCACGGTTTGTACGTACGCGGCAGATACTGGAAAGACATCGCTCAACATCCCCTCTCCGTCCGGCAGGCTGGCGAACTGACCCACGAACAAGTCAGGCCGGCGCTTGAGGATTTGTAGCACTGCATGGTTGGCTAATGACAGCAACGTAGCGTCTGAATACCTGGCTTTATCCTCATCGTTGAGCGGTATGCGCGCCAGATCGATAACCGAGTGGTAGGTGAAAGCCATCTGTCATCCCTCAGTCGGCCATTTCGTGTCTGGAGAATAAGGCGATGACCTTGTGTCGCACCGCTTCTTCACTCTGGCGCTTGCCCAGCCGTTCGTTATAGTGACGTTCGGCATACTCGATCAGCGTATTTTTATCCATCGCGTGGAAGTCGATGACGGGCAGCGGCTCCTCCGCTGCTTGGGATTGCTCAGCGAGCCCGATGCGTTCATTGCTTCCGTTCGCTTCGTCGGCAATCTGCCAGGTATCGGTAAAGACAAGCAGTCGTTCGGCCACCTCGGCGGTGACATTACGAACCTGCCCCGGCTGCCAGTTCAATCCGACACCGTTGATGCTGTCTGTTTTAACTGTAGCGGCAATGTATTTCAGATGCGGCATGTAATGCTCCATAAAAAAGGCGGCCACCTCGCGGTAGCCGCCTGAAATCACGCCCTTACTCGCTTACTGCTGCCTGATGTCTACTTCACTCCCACTGCATCGCCCTTGACGATTGCCGTTACCTTGCCTGGCGCAAAAGACGCCGCCGCTGTTGTAAGCGTGATAGTCAGATATACCGGCTTCTCGAATTTGACCGGCTGAAACGCGAGCGAAGCGCGGCCGGCATTGCGAAGCACGGTATTGCCGGCGGCTGTGAAGTACGCATCGCTCGCAGCGGGGCCCTCGTCCGGGTAGACCGGCGCATAACCTGCCTTGAAGGCTATTGCAGGGGTTGCGTTGCTGTCCAGCTTGTCGTTCACGATGTCCACATCGGTTACCTCTATGCCTGCCGGAATAATCAATGGGCGATAGATGTCGCCTGAGGCCCCTGCTGTGGGCGCCACTGAGCCCCAGGCAACAACGGTATTGCCATAGCCGCCCATGTGCCGGGCTTTGCTGCTCAAATCTGCTGCACTAAAAGTAGCCATTCATAACCCCTTTTGTAATAATGATGAAGCGGTGCGTTTATAAGGCGTGCATCACATGGAGAGGCCATCGCTCCTGCGGAAACGGGAACCTGTTCTTCTCCAATTATTGATACAGATCTATCGCACCGCCTGCACTTCGTCTCGAGTCTGAGTTAGAGAGGTATCGCGGAATCGACCGCGATGACGCCGAAGTCTGTCGGCACTTTGGTACCCGTACCATCATCGACTGAAAAGCGCACCTTGCTCTTTCCGCATACTTTCTCACCCATGACTTCCAGGTTGCTTTCAAAGTTATACCAGTGCTCTTTCCAGCCGAACTGCATGCCGCTGACCTTGGTCTTGCCATAAGCGACGCCGAGTGCCTGGGCGCCGAGCAGCAAGCCGCGCTCCACGGCGTAACCAGCGGTGAGGCCGCCATTGACGGCCTGACTGGTTTCGGTAGCAGTCGGCGCATTCGCGGCAGTAACGATACTGGTGTTCTCGCCGGGCATGAAACGAATTGCCCGCTCATTCTTGATCACCAGTATGCCGTTCCACATGCCGACTTCACCGGCAAAAAGCGGATGGCGGGTGTCCAGATAGGCCGAGCGATTCATGGCATTCTGTTGAAATGCACGCAGCGAACCTTCGGTCAGCAGTACCGAGTACTGGTTCGGTGTGGCAAGGAATATCCACATCTTCGAGGTCTGTGCGGCGCGGTCGCCTGGCAGCTTCACCGATTGCAAGGGCTGATCCATGTCGTCCAGGCGCTTGCGCAATACATCCAGGTGCGAGAGTTTCAGCATATCGGTGGAGACGATCGAGCCGAGCTGCTGGCCGCCCGCAGTCAAATTTGCCCCGTTAACTACGAAATGCCGGTTGTAGGTCGGCGCTTTCACGGGGTTAACCATAATGTCGGCAAATTTGTTGCTGGTCTGCAGCGGTATCGTCCAGTCCGTTCCCGTTTGCGAGCCACGCGCGCCTGCCAGGTGAACCAGCGACTCCTGCGTATCCAGCCGCGGAAAGTAGCCGGATAATTGCGCCAGGGCAATTTCGCGCAACTGGTGCTTGGTGCGTTGCTGTGACATGCTGCCACCGGCATCGATCACCTTGCTGGAAAGGTTGATCTTGATTTCCATCGAAGAGAACGAGAGAGGGTCACCCTTGCCCTCGCGGTTGACGTCGCCCATCAATGGTTCGCCGCTTACGGTATCCACCAGATCCAGCGAGACGATGTCGCCTGCGCTTTTCATCAGATTGTCGATGCGGACAATAGGCATTCCTGGCTCGGTTTGACCCGCAATCTTTTCCATCGCAGCGGATGGCTCCACTGGTCCGGAAAGATTTTCGATCGATGATGCCCCTTTCAGGGTGTTGGCGAAGAGTGCGGCGCTATAATGTTTTACAGCGACCGAGCTTCCGCTTGCTACGTTTGTTTCAGCCATTTCATTATTCCTTAATCAAGTTCGGCTCTCAGGGCGGCGGCTTTTTGCGATGGCATTTGCATCAACTTTCGAGCCAGTTCATGCGGGCTCAGATTGTCGATCTGCTCTCGCTCGGACGCCGGATTTGCACCGCCTTGAATATCCGACAGGGTTGTGGGTTTCCGTACTGGAGCGCTCTCAAGCCTTGCTTTCGCGTCGGCTTTCGTTTGCTCGTGGCCGGAATGCTTTGTTGGTAAGGAAGCTTCCGGCATGATTGCCCTGACGCGGCGGACGACTTCCTCGAACCGTTCGGAATAAGGCTTTCCCGACCATCTGGTACTGGTTCTCAAAATCTCATCCTGCTTCAGGGCTTCATCCCAGGCTTGCGGATCGTTGCTTTCCCAATGGACCAGGTCAGGCATATTTTCCTTGGCTTCGGCGACCTGCTCCTGGATACTCAACTGGGCTGCGCGATCAGACTCCTCCTTTTCGCGCTTCAGTTCTTCGAGCGTTTTTTCCAGTTTCTCGCCTTGCTTCCGGCTTCCTTCAAGAACCGCGCTGATTACCTTGTGCAGCTCGGGCATATCGCTTCTGATAAGCTCCAGGTGTTTTTCGATGGCATCGTCCGCCACAGCAGCATCTGTACCTGTCGCGTTATCTTTTTTCTTCAAAAGCGCCCCAAGCTTCTCGGCAACCTTGCTGTTTTCCATCTGTGCGGATTTCAGTTGCTCGCGCAGCGCCGAGTTTTCCACGCGCAATTCCTTGTGTTTCTCGTAAGGAATGATTCCCTTGCCGCTCTTGTTCAGAACGACGGGCTCAACTTCATCCATGATGCTGCTTCTGCCACCGGGCACCCCTGTTCCCTCTTCCTGGCTGGGCTCATCTGCTACCGTTTGTTCGCCCAGAATTTCAACAAGAAGACCTGGTTCGTTCTCCAGCATCTCGATCTGTTCGGGCGTAAGGTTTGCAATTTGCTCATCCGTAAGCTGATCTACTTCCATTACCGTTTCCTCCAACTGCTTAACCCAGTGAGCGGGCTGCCCGTACTAACCCGGGCAGGGTTGATAAAAACTACGGTATCGCCGTTAGCGCGTGTTCCAGTTGATTGGAATTTTTTAATCGCTGAATATGAAAATCAAAAAAAAGCCGCTCGAAAGCGGCCTGTCCTCAGGGAAAAGAAATTACGGTTCCGTCACCAGGTAGCGAGGTGTTGCCGTTACGTCATCCACCGCACCGATATTGGGCGGGTTATAGAAACGTTTGCCGTTAAAATCCATCCCGCCCAGGTAAGTCCCTTTACGCACAAGCGCCACCGACCGGGGCCGGTAGTTCCCGTCCAGCTGAGGATCGACAGTGTTAGTTGTGGCGTGTAGCGTGTGCCTTGAAGCATCGCCGAAGCCATGGAAGCAGTTGCTCGCCTCCCCGGTCCAAATAGCCGCGTTATTTTTCACTGAGGAGATTGTGTTGCGTGTGGCGGTGAATATGTTGTTACGAACCAGATTGCCTTTAACTTCAGCCCCACCGGTAAGATAAGCGCCTGATTGCGAACAATTGAGAAAACTATTGTTAAATATATTTGCTGATTGCCCGCCATCCTTGTTGCCGAATGCGACCCCGGTAACGCAGCCGTCTATCAAGTTGCCGTAGGCTTTGCAATTCGTGGCATCAAGCACCAGGATGCCAAATCCACCGTCGTAGTAACCTTCCGCTCGCGTGCCGCGAATATTGCGGAATTCGTTTCCAAACGCCTCGCAGTTATCGCAACCGTGGTCGAATAGAACGCCGTTACCGTCGATAGTAGGTGTGCTAATGCCATCGGCGTAATTGTCGAACACCTTGTAAGTCCCATAAAACAGGTTCACAAATCCGCTCATCCCGTTCAGTTCATATGCCTTGTTGTTGCGAACAACGTTTTCCCCAAAGTCAGCCGTGAGCGATTGGGCGAAACCGCCAAGAACGATCCCGCCACCAATGATTCCCACCAGCGTCTGATTACGGATAATGTTGTTGTAAACCTTGATTCCGGTATTCCTTCCATATACATCCGGCCCATAAACCTCCATCATTACTGCACTGCAGGCGATAAACGTATTGCCGTATACGACGATGTCGGCCATCTTTGTGGCAGCGGCGACTGCGTTTAGCGCCTTTAGCAGAATAGTTGCTCGAGCAGCTGAGCAGCCAATAAACGTATTATTGCTGATTTGGAGGTTTGAGAGGCTCGTTACTGATCCGGTTGATGTCGCGTACCATTGGATAGCTGAACCCCCTACTGCGCCTGCGCCACCTAAAAATGTGTTTCCGTCAATGATGCAATCGATATAAGACCATCCATTGAATGCAAGAAACAGCACCATCGAGTTTCCGCCGCCTTTCAACGTGCAGCGTCTGACATGGACACCAGTAAGCGGCGCCCCGCCAAGCGCGATACATGAATAATTAGCCGCAATAATCGTTAAATTCTGGACGGTCGTATATGAACGATTGACATTGAGGTAGAAATTACCCGTAGTAAACGTAATGGAACCGGAATCGCCAGCATAGTCCCCTCTGATCGTTACACGACTGCTTACAGTTGCGCCATGCACGCCAATCTCGAGGATTACACCGGCTGAGTGTGCGCCGCATACATACAGCGTATCCCCGGCAACAACGCCAACGCCACCCCAGACGACAGACGACCATCCGCCCCAGGCGGTTGCATATGACGTACCGTTGCGTATAGCTGAGTGGCTCGCGTCGGGCCTAACATACCAGGTAGTCATTTTAATCGCCTATAAAATGCAGGATTCGGTAATACTCAAGTGTCAAAGTGTCTCCGCTATTTGTCCGGAGACCGGTAATCTCAACGGTTTGCGCGTTCGCGAAATTGATTGCCGAGGTAACCGGTGTATCCAACCCCCCCACGACGTAGTTGTTGTCATAGGGGTGTATCTGCGAGGCAAGAGAATTCCGGTTTGCGAGCACGAACAACGGTGCCTCTTTAACCGACGTAGTGCGCGTGGCACTGTAAACCGTCATTCCCCCAATCTTGATCTTGAGGACCTTGTTGTTCGCACTACTGGCAAATGTCCATAGCGGCTCTATTTGCAGGACGCTGTTGACCCCAAGTATTCCGGCAGCAATGGTAAACGAAGCCAGCACTTCATCAATGGCGGTTAATGCACAAGATGTCGCCACCGCCGATCCGGACAGTATTTCAATCGGGCGCGAAATCAGCGGATAATTTTCCGCATCCGCCACGGCAATAAGCTGCGCCTCCGTTGCTGAATCGAATCGCGCTATCGCGCCTTTCCCGAACCTGTGCCCTGCAACGGTTTCATCATTTAAAAACCTGATCATGTTTTCTCCTTCACTAAAATGCGCTATCGGTATGCTTTAACTGTAGCTCTTCGATCTTCAGCCTGGCATCCACCTCAAACTTCTCTTCTTCAATATCCAGGTTCCGCTCTTTAAGGTCCAATTCACGCGACTTGTCAGTCAGTGCCTGTTGCGCCTTTATCAATTGCTCCCGCAATCCGGCCATAGCCAGTTGCTGTTGCTGCATTGCGGCCTGAAACTGCTCCCGCATGAGCTGGGTCCGCTGGTCCGCTGCATCCACGCCACCGACCTTTCGCAGCTGATCCGCCAGTTCATGCCGGTTAGGTACATCGGACAGTTCCAGCATGGCGGGATAAAGCACGGCCTGGTAAGCTGGCGGAGCCGACTGTACGATCTGGCTGAATGATCGCAATTGCTGCGCCCGAAAACTGGGCGTGGCAGGTATATCTTCCAGCACGACCTTGACCTGGGCGGTTGCGATATCGTTCTCCACTACCGGGCCCGTGTCGGTAATCACCGAGCGGTTGAAGTACACGGTCTTCTGGCCGGCGCCACGCTTGACCGCCACGGCGGTTGCGCTACCCAGCATGTCCTGCTTGATGAGTGCCAGAAGCTGCTGCCCGACTATTCGCCGGGCATAACGGAAATTATCGTTGGGTTCAGCCAGAACGGTGGAGCCCTGCTCTACCAGACTGTTGATGGCGACGCCACTGGTGGCCGTGGTATCCGCCCCCAGCATGGCACGGTATATGCCGCCCACTTCCTCGATTCTCCGCTTGCGCTCCTGCATCAACTGGAACACTTGCGCTGCAAGCTGGTGCTCACGCGTTACCTTGAATCCCGCGGTGTTCCGGCGCTGGGCGTTCAGAACAGTCATCGATCGCAAGCTGCTGATATTCTGCGCAACTTCGTGGTATGAATTCTGGCTGAGGTCGAGCGCGTCATTGTCCACCTCGACTTTTACCGAATTCAGGACCTCATAGAGCAGAATATCCAGGTCGATAATCTGATCCTGTGGCCCGCGCATATCGCGAATCAACCCGTAGGGCGCTCTGCTGCGATCTTTGCGAAAACACCAGAACGGTACATAAGGGAAATCCGTATTCGGCAACGGGCTTGGCACGTCCATCAATTTATGCGGCCCCAGCCAGATCGAGACGCGCGTTCTTGCGAGCAGCGATTTCTGTACCTGTACCCGTCCTTGTACTACCGCCATCTGATGGTACGGATTCTCCTCCCGGTATTCGATGGCTTTACCATCCGGCAACGCCAGCACATACCCCTCCTCGAAATGCCGGTACCACAACTCGGAAAGCCTGACCATGCCCGAGCTCCGGTTCAGGTAATCCTGCTGGCCCTGGCCCCAGGCTCGCTCGATCTCGTAGGCTCTGGCCATGCCGGTGTCAGTTCCATCATAGACGTCCAGGTTGTTCCATCCGCACCAACTGTTCTGGATGAGCTCGGCCTGATCCGGCAGCATTAATGACGCTTGAAGGCAGTCCACCCATTTATCACGCCTCAGATAGCGCGCGTCGGACAAGTCCGGCTCCTTCGCTGTCCAGTCCCAGTAGATCTCGTTACGGTGCACTTCCCGCACGCGATACGGATATTTCAGCGGATCGAATTCCCGGGACACTTCAATCCACCCAATCCCGGCACGAATCATGCTGGAATAGGCGTCGGACATCGCGCGGTCGGCGCGTGACTCGGTTTCTGCCTCCTTGATCCTTGCGGAAAGCCCTTCAGCGATCTCGGCCTGGCTCTCGTCGTCCGAGGTAACTTTATAATCGGTGCGACTACGCGCTTCCAGTCCCAGCACGGCATTGATCGTCGGCTTGATCAGATTCGAGTCCTGGGGCGGAATGCCCGCTTCCTTCAGTCGCTGGACCACCTCCGTGGTTATCTGTGCGCCGTCGTAGTAATCGCAATCGGTGTCTGAATCGAGCCGCCACTTCGGCTGCTGGCGAATATCGCGGCAGATCTTGTCGTAAGCCTCGACCGATATATCCGAGGTAATTTTCTGTTCGATCATGCGCGCCACCCCTTCATGCTGACACCGCGCACGCTGGCACCCGGTTTCTCATCCTCCACCGATACAGCAAAATACCTGAACGCATCTGCGGCGTGGCTATGATAATCGTGTAATGGCCTGCCACTGAATTGCCTGGATTCAGGATCGACGTCGAATCGATAACGCCTCAAGCTTTGCAATCCTTCGGTGCATTTCTGTTCGTCGAAATAGCAACGATTGAATATCGTTCTCCCGGCATTGATTCCGTCGGCAACTGAAAGATTCGGCACTATCCTCACCTTTCGCCCGGCCGCAAGCATGATCTCCTCGACGCTCCGGCCGGTTGCCAGTGTTTTAGCTTTTGCATCATGGGGCAACCAATCAGTACCATATAGATATCCCTTGTTTTGCAGCACGCTGATGTAATGTTGTATCGGCATCTGGTTGCTGCTGTAATAATCGATCAATCTGAGTTCGTTCCCAACCGCCTGGGCAAACCATATACTGGTGTTATCGGCCCACCCCAGGTCAAAGAAGGTATGCACCTGCTTTGCGGCATCATAGGGCACGCTCCGGATGCGCCCTTCTTCCTGGGCAAGCCTGAGTTCTTTCGCATAGATCGCGCCGTCCAGCGTCACTCTGCAATTTCCTTCCCAGACGTTCTGGTAAGCATCGGGATCACGGGCTTTCAACGCATCTTTTTCCCGAAGCAATGTTTCGGGAAACCAGGGGTTGTCATTCCAGTTGATTTTCACCACCACGGCGCCAAGCGGAGGAATGACGACAAATCGCTGATGCGTCTCGTCCGTTTCCAGCTCCGGGTTGTAAGTAACCCATATTTCCGACCCGTCTTTACGAATAGTCGGAATAAGCGTATCCCAGCTCGATTTGCTGACCGTCTGCGCTTCTTCAATCCAGACCCGATCAACGCCTTCAAACGATTTGATCTTGGTGACATTATTGCGCAGCCCGGCAAATATGAATTCGGAACCATTGGCCGCCCGAATCATGCTGTTTTGTATCTCATAAAAAGGTCCCAGTCCGGTTGCCTCAATCTGGGCCTGCAACAAGTGATGCACAGATTCAACAATAGAGTTCTGGAACTCCCTCGCGCACAGGATGCGCAATGGGGTAGCAGCCGCCTGTATCAGTAATGCCCTGGCTACACCCCAGCTTTTTGCGCCGCCGCGGCCGCCGTACAGAACCTTATACCGAGCCGGCTCGAACAGGAACCGGAGCTTGGCCGGAAACTCCGCCCTATGCGCGGCCATGGCATGATGTCCTTGATGCCCTGTATCTCGGTCCCATGTTTTTATATGACCTGTTTGCCGGCATCAGTTGTAGAGACAAAAGCCACCTCGACGCGTTGCATCGCCTGTCTTTTTGTATCGCCCGCCTCGTGCGTTACCGGAAGTTTGTCACCGTATTTCCTGGGCGCCAGCCTCGCGGCATACCATTTGCGGGCATCGATACGCAATTGGGCGCGTGCGATAACCTCTCGATCAATCACTTGCTTGCCCTTTTCATCGATATAAGTATCCTTTGATCCGTCGTCGGAAATTTCGATGATTTCTTCAGCATAAGCGTCCACGCAAAGTTCTTTCGCGCGCAGATATTGCCGCATGAGATCTTCATCGCACGCCAACCAGTTCCATAAGACGCGTTGACTGATGCCAACTTCCACGCACATTGCCCGGGCCGATTTGCCAAGTGAAATACCAGCAAAAATCGCGTCCAGCAATTCAGGTGTTTTAATTGTCGACGCACCCTTTTTTCTTCCAGATACTGTCGCGCCTGCTTGATTCTTCGCTGCTTTTATTGAAAGCACTTCACGTTCAAATTCACTCATGATCCGGCTTTTTCAGCGCTCATCGCACCCTCTTTTTTTGTCTCTTTGTTACAGCCTTTCATGGCTGCGAGTAATTTAACCTCACATGCCCATCTCTCCTCGATTTCAGCACGCAGCGCCCTGTTGATGGTTACTGCATCATCTTTTGCCGAAGTACGATCAACCGCATAGGCTGATTTACATTCAGATGGAGTCTCAACCAGACACGGCACAGCAATTTGTTTTTCGATTACCTGCGTCTGAATTACCGGTTTGCCAGCGCAACCGGCCAGCAGCGTTACAAATACCGACACCAGCGCGAGGCGGGCGTAGCGCGTCATCAATTGCATATAGACATACCTGAATGAATAAGGATTAAAAATGACTTGATGTCGAACGCAGCAACACGGCACTCGACGGCCTCGGCTACCACCTCGGCAGCATGCAAAAAGACGTGGGTTACCGCTAAATCAACGGGCGAGGCGCCAGAACGCGCATAGTTATTCCTATGCAACTGCGAGCAACGAGCATGACGCGGACCGATAGGCATCAGGCAGGGCGTGAGGAGCTCATAGTTACTCTATGCAACGACGGGAAACGCAACATGAGCGCCAATCTCGATTGGCATCAGGCAAGGCGCGAGAAGGCGCATAGTTAATCTATGCAACGACGAGCAACACAGCCTGATGCTAATCTAGTTATTCTGGCGGCGGCTTTTTACGTACTCTATCTGCTCGTGGGCCAATACCTCACATTGATCTTCCAATGCTACTGGCGGAAGAGAGATTATTTTTTTTGCGTGGTTTGTGTGTTTCACAGCAACCGACTCTGCGCGTCGCATCGCCATTGCCGCGTTTTTATCTCGCGCGGCTGAGGCTGCCGCCAGCGCATCTATCGCGCTGCGCACGGATTGAATATCGGTAGCGCATTTGTCGTTTGCCGCCGATAGCACCGCATTACTGGAGCTGAGCCGTTGTATCTCCGACGCGGACCGCCAATTGCTGACTGCAAAACCGCCACTAAAGGCAAGAGCGACAAAAATTGCGAGGACGATTGCTATAATCGCAGGACTGCTGATCATTTACGTTTGCCTATAAAAGCTGTTGAGAGCGGGCAATAAAAAACCCGCCTGAGGCGGGTTGGCTAGTAATCAGGATACTGCGTAAACGCAGATACTATTTCATAGGACGTAAGCGTCGATTAAGCAAAGCGCATTGCGCCGTATCAGCGTACAAGAATTTCTTCAATATTATTGCTTCCTGGGGGCAGGCAAAAAAAAGCCGCTAAAAAGCGGACAATAAAAAACCCGCGAAAGGCGGGTGGATGTGAGCCCCGCTGTAGCGGGTTTTTAGTTTTAGTGATCGTGCACGGAAATCCACAATATGGAAGCGAATTATACAGCGTTACCGATCGTTGTCAAGAGGTTTCTACGTTAAGAGGTATAAAATGGAAAATCACTATGTTGCGGTATTCGGTTTGCCATGGAAAGCGCGGGCGGAAATTGTTTTCAACTGGAGAAAAATTGACTCAGCTACAATGAAAATTGATTTTTTGCCGGCGGCTGCTATAAATAAAAGCGGCCGGGGCGGTGCGGTATAATGATTCAGCGGACCCTTGCTTCGATACTCACACTTTCTTGAGATATCCGTGATCAAACTTTTCATAGTGCCTTTCATATTCGGTCTGGCATATTCGGGCCAGGCGCCAGCACAGGAATGGGGGGCTGCAAACCAGAACGCCGCAGCCAATCCCCCTGCGGAGATGGTGCAGGACAACCCGTTCATTTACCCCCCGGCGATGAATAACCTGCTTGTGCCTTTGGGGGCGTCGCATAAACAGGCTCAGCGCCTTGATCGATCTTCACTTGGCGGGCTGGTCGTGGTGTTGCCCATGCCGCCGATGGGCGGTGGTTCGGGTTATAACAACATGCATGGGTTCCAGTATCCCGGCAGTTATATGCCGCGGGACACGCCTCTTCACAAAGTTAATGGTTATGTCGTTTGCGATCCGCCTGATCTGGCTGAGGAAGCTGCGGCGGCGGAAGCCACGACAAACGCACCAGCACGGCGTTTGATCAAAATCACGTCAACACGATCCCTGGCGGCACCTGGTCATCAGCAGCCGTGCCCGGTCTATACCGTAAACGGCGAGATACCAAAACAAAAAGGCTACACCACCACAACCAGGCCCTAGGCCCGAACGCACCAAGAACTATTCGACAAGGAGAGCGGTAATGGGAACCGCAAGCATGAGAGAGCGCGGCACAGGTAAGGAATTTCGCTCCTGGTGTGTTGCTGCCTGCATGGGCCTTTTTTTCCTGTCCGGCTGCGCCAGTTTTCAGGTCAGTGTTCCAGATTCGGACCCTATAAGTCCTGAAGGGCATACTGCGGGTTACCAAAGTAAGACTATGCACGCGTATTTTTGGGGATTGATGCTGGACCCCCAGGTTTTTGCAGCGGAATGCCATGGCCAGGGTATCAACGATGTCGTAATCTACCGTACGCTGGCTCATGATCTTGCCGGTGTTATCACCTTGGGTCTTTGGATGCCGACGGAGGTGCACTTCCGCTGCAAAGCGCCGCCGACAAGGCCGGGCACGCTCCCTGTACCGCGAAAAAAATCACGGAACGTTTCTTGATAAGTATCAGCCGGCAGCCTGTCGGACTTGAAGAATCGCAGCGAAAAACTGACTCGGTGAGGGCAAATTTTGAGGATTTTGAAGGCCAATAGTTATTCTATTGGCCGAAAAAGCGGGGAGATATGAGCCAGCCGGACGCTTTTGCAGCCGATTTCCTTTAAGTCCAACAGGCTGCCAGACCATAAGGAAGCAAGAATATGCCCAACGGACGACAAGAAAACAGCTCGGATGAACGAATCTTTTTCCGCCCCACCATCCTCGAAACCGGACGGCACGACTCTTTCAGGCAGACGATCGAGGGAGAATACGTCTTTCGCATCGACCGGGGCGGCAAGCCGCCTTTCGACACTTACAATGAAGCGACAAAGGGATTGCAGGGCATCATTCAGGCTTGCGTTCGGGATGGCAAGTCTCTGCGCGCGCATGGCAGCCTGTGGTCGCTGAGTACCGTCGCCGTCACGAAGGGCCGCCTGATAGACAACACAGCATTGCGGCTGGCGTTCGAGGTCCCGCATGCGCTGACCGATTCGGGGTACGCAGGCGATGCCGCGAAACTGCGCTTCATCGAATGCGGCAACTCGGTTGCCGCGCTGAACGAATATCTCTTTGCCAGCGGCTTGTCGATCAAAGGTTGCGGCTCCAACAACGGCCAGACCGTCGCTGGCGCGGTCTCGACGGGAACCCATGGTGGCGCTTACAACTTTGGCGCGATGCAGGAGATGGTCGTCGGGTTGCACCTCATCACCGGACCGAACAAGCAAGTCTATCTGGAGCGGAAGTCATATCCCGTGATGCAACCTGCCTTTGCGGAGAGCATAGGCGCCGATTTCATACAGGACGATACGCTTTTCAACGCTGCGCTGGTGAGCCTGGGCTCCTTCGGTATTATTCACGGCATCATGATCGAGACGCGTGCGCTTTTCATTCTGAATGCGGTCCGGTTCCGGCATCCGTATGACGCCACGCTCAAGGCCGCGATCGCCGCCTGCGACCCGAGTCTGATTTCCCTGCCGGCGGTAGCCAACGCCGTGCCCAAAGACAATCCCTACCATTTTGAAATATTCTTCAACCCCAATGAGGGCACACCCCCTGCCGAAGCCATCGTTCTTGTAATGTATGAATCGGCCTATGATCCGGATAATTACACACCGCCGGAATGGAATGCCGGGGAGCCCGGCCTGGGCGCCTCGGGCCTTGACATAATGGGCGCGCTGGTGGGGAAAATTCCCAGTCCGATAAACAAGCTGGCCCTGCCATTGCTCAACAGCCAGGTAGAGGCGGAGTTCTCGCCTTATTTTAAAAAGGCGATCATCCGCGATCTCTTCCGAGGCGAGAAAACTTTGGGCAAGACTCTTGGCTGCGGTGTCGGAATGCCCGTCTCCCGTGCAATCGAGGCAATGGAAATCGCTTTCAGGATATACAAAGACGCAAACGTCGTCCTGCCGCTGATACTTTCGCACCGTTTTGTCAAAGGCACACAGGCACTGCTCGGATTCACCCGCTTCGACATCACGGCAGTACTGGAAATGGATGCGGTGAACACCCCGGAAACCCGCGCATTCTACAACAAGGTCTGGGAAGCCCTTGATGCGGCAGGTATTCCCTTCACCCTGCATTGGGGGAAATATAATGCATTCCTTACGCCTGATCGTGTACGTAATTGCTATGGGGACGTCTCCGTCGACCATTGGCTCGCCAGCCGCGAGACGTTACTCGAAAGCGCAGCGGTGCGGAAGATATTCAACAACGACTTCACTGCTGGCGTAGGGCTGACGAACTGAAACCGGATGTCCCGCGGGGAACCGCGGCATCTTAAAAAATGCAGATTTTTACCATGCGCTATTGCACGGGGGTGACGCGTATCACCCTTGGATCGTCGGCAAACTCAAACAGCAGCCGCCGCACGCGTTCCTGCCAGGCATTGGCGAAGGCGACCCGCTGCTCATCGTCCGCGTTGCCATACAGAATGGCGGCCATGCGCGCGCCTTGGGCAGGGTCGCCCGGAACAGGAGAAACGTCCAGGCTTACCGTAACGCCCGCCCCGGTGTCGAGCCGCTTGAAGCTGATGGCTTCGCCCTCTTTGCTTTCAGCAAAGCTGAGTAATCCCTTACGTCTAAAGCGCCCCTGGATGCCGTGAAAGCCGTTGTCCGAGGCGGCCCCGGTAAGCAAAGTCAGCACTTGTGCCGTCACGCCGGTGGTGCCTTCGCTTTCTGGCGCCGGCATGTGTATGGCGATGGCGCCGCGTTCGGCGGGCTCATCCGGAAAGAGCGCAGCCAGCGCGGCTCGCCCCATCAGAAACGCGCCCGCGACGGTAGGACAGGAATGTCCAGCCAAGCGCACGGCGTCGGCATAATGATATTCAAGCACGCCATCTCGCGCAGCGCCCAGCATCTCGGCGAATGGGTCGCGGGTACGAACAACCGGAGCCTGTTCATAAAAATCAGGATAATTCATGCGAATCTCTTCCTTATGGGTTAGTTGAATAGACCGTGGCGAAGCCTAAGCATCAGCATTGTCAACGCAAGGGTGCGACTGCAGCCGGGGGAAAAACACGCGCTCCTCGAAGCGCACGTGGGTTACGATAAGGTCGGCAAACCTGCGCAATCGCACGGCTGGCTCAAGTAAGCATGGTCCGCAGGCAAGCATCCTCAGTTCGACGTGCTCGGCGAGAATACGTGCAACCGCTTGCGCCTCAAGCATATGCTCCGCAATTCGAATCAACCGCTCCTCCTCATCAAAGTGCGTAGCCATCACCGTATGCCAATGAGCTTCAATACCTGAAATCGCCCTGGACAACGCAGTTGCGTCTTTCTCATTCGCCGCTCGCCGCGCGTCACGCGCAACCACCAGCGAGGTATGGTGCTGGCGCGACAACAAGAGCAAAGCACCAGTTCGTGGCATTCAACTGGCGATAATGAAGTTGATCATGATAGCCTTCCTTTCGAGGAAAAAGTTCATTTCCTCATCGTTTTCAACGCCTCCGCCCACCGGTGCAGTTCGTCCAGCAACGAAATGCCTGACGTTTTATGAACATCACCCGGCAGAAAATTATCGTTGTCATCGAAATGCCCGGCAGCATTCTGAATAACGACGGCCTCCAGTATCGGCATCATTTTCAATGTGGTGAGGGTCAGCTTTTCCATCTGCGCCGCGCGCAAGCCACCCGAGATACCGCCATAGCTGACAAGCGCGGCAGGCTTGTAATTCCACTCCTTGTACACATAATCCAGCGCATTCAAAAGAGAGGGTGGTGGCCCAAAATTATATTCCGGCGTCACGAATACGTAGGCATCGGCCGCATTCACGCTGCCAGCCCATTTTTTTGTATGTTCATGTTGATAGTTCTGCCGGATGGGATGCTCAGGCTCATCGTAAACCGGTAAATTGAATTCGGCGAGGTCGACCAGCACCGATTCAAACTTCTCGTGTTGCACGGCGAGATCATGAAACCATTTGGCGATGGATGGACCGATACGACCGGGCCGTGTGCTGCAGATGATGGTATGAAGCTTGAGTTTCATTGGTTTCCCCGAGAAATATCTACATGAGCCCGCGTAAGCGGGCTTCTGCTTCTTACTGATTTTATCAGCTCAGTTGTATAATAAAAGCATTAACTTGCCTGTCGCCAACAAAGCTCGACATGCGCCGACGCGGTATCTTCAAATGTCCCCGAGCATGCCCAATTTTGCCGATTTACTCGAAAAAAAATTACCTAATGCACGGATTCAGCTATAGAATTCTAATTGCCAGCAGTTTACCTTGCTGGCGAATTTTACGCCGCCCTTGCAACTGATACATAGCCAGTCAACTCAAGCATCAAGCAGGATCGTTTTATCTCGCAAACTCTGATGGTCAATAATACTAACCGGAGCGATATAGATGAAGAAACTTGTTCTTACAGCAGCGCTGCTGCTGAGCATGCCTGCTTATGCGGGATTGGATGGTACAGAGGTCAGTCTTCGAACACTTGCGCAGGCCAAGCCGTCAAGTACTCCAGTCGTCACGTCCTTCGAGCACGCCACGGTGATCGGTTCAGGTATCGAATATCCTGATGTGGCCGATCTCTTCAATCCGGCTACGCAGAGTCGATCCGGATTCGCGCATAGTCTCGTTGACGTGGCGATCGATGTCGCCAGCGATCACATCACGATCGATTTTCATAACTCGGCCCCTTTCACAAGATTTGCCTCGGCCTTTGAAAATACCTATGTTTTTCGCTTCGATAGCGCTGCTGCCGGGGACATCATCGGTGCGCAGATAGATAACAGCGTAACAACTCTCGGTCTGCAACCATCGGATGTTCGGTTCGCTGGAAATGAGCTGTTTATCAATGTCGAGGGCCTTGCATTCAACCCGTCCACCGTCGCTCGAGTGAATCTTCTTGCCGAGGGTGGACCGCTTCCGGTTCCTGAGCCTGCCACTTACGCAATGATGCTTGCAGGGCTTATGCTGATTGGATGGGCATCGGCCAGAAACCGAAGAATTTGAGTTTGACGAGCGCCCAAACTCCCAGTTGAATTGGGGTTTGGGCGGAAGGCTGAATGGCGACTGGGGTTTCGTTTTCACGGCCGCCCATTGATCTCATACACACCAGTGCCCGTTGACGCGGCAGTTCAGGATTCCAGGCGGATGATGGGTTTAATGGTTATGCCCTTCTCGCTGTCTTCGGCCGCCTGATTGATCTGGTCCATCGTGTAGAATTTCACCAGTTTGTCGAAGGGGAAGCGCCCCTGCATGTATAGCTCGACAAGCGCGGGAATAAAAAGATCGGGAACGCTGTCGCCCTCGATAATTCCGATGATGCGCTTGCCGGTCGTCATCACGCCATTCACATCGAAACTTGCTTCGGTGCCCAACGCTGGCGCTCCCACAATGCCACAGGTGCCACGCGTAGCCAGCGCATCAATGGCTTGGCGCAACACTGCAGGTCGACCGCTCGACTCAAGCGTAAAATCCGCCCCACCGCCCGTAATTTCACGCACGACTTCGACAGGATCTGTCTCGCGGCTGTTTACGACGTGGGTCGCTCCGAGTTCCATGGCCAGCGCCAGGCGCGAGGGCACCACGTCAACGGCGATAATGATGGTGGCTCCCGCTACACGCGCCGCCATGATGGCGCTCAGCCCCACCGCGCCACCGCCAAAAGCCGCGAAACTGCTGCCGGGGTTCAATTTCAGTGAGTTCATCACCGCTCCCGCGCCAGTTTGAATGCCGCAACCAAGTGGACCGAGAAATTCCAGCGGCGCATTACTGGGCACCTTGATCACGTTGCGCTCATGCGCAAGGGAAAAAGTGCCAAATGACGATTGCCCGAAAAAATGGTCGTGAATGGGCGCGCCGCGCTCATGCGTACCGTGAGCATGAGTTTCATAAGTGGAGGTGGTGCCGTCTTCCCGCGCACCACCAAAGTTCAGCGGGTAAAAATTTTGGCAATAGGTCAGGTTGCCGCGCAGGCAGGGTTTACAGTGGCCACACCACAGGTAGGTCAGTACGACGTGATCGCCCGGCGCCACCTTTTTGACGCTGGTGCCGATTTTCTCCACTACGCCTGCGCCTTCATGCCCGAGCACAACAGGCATGGGCACGTCATACAACTGGTCGCGCGCCACCATATCGGTGTGGCACATCCCTGTTGCCACTATTCTGACAAGTACCTCGTCGGGACGAGGCTCATCCAGCAGCAGGGTTTCCACCTTGAAGGGGCCGCCCTTCCGTCGAATTGTCGCCGCCTTGATCTCTCTCATGCGTAGCGCCTCCTTATCCGTATTACATGACTGCCTGACGTTTGAGGGAATTGATCAGGTTGCAGTTAAAGGAGAGTTGCCTGATTCTTAAAAGCCCATCGGCACTCATGCATTTACCGGATACCGGATTTCCCTGGCGCGAGGATGCCGTTTGGATCCAGGGCTTTTTTGAGGATCTTGTTGACATTGCGCTGCACCGGACCGTAAGTATCAGCCACCTTGTCCATGAAAGCGGTGTTAACGCGATAAATCCCATATCCCTGCGCCGAAAACGTCGTCACCAGCTCATCAAAGCACTGATATGCCGCCTTCACCTGCTCCGGGTCTGTCTTATCGTACAGAACATCGACGACATGATGCATGTCTCGCATGCCCACAATGAATTCCCCAGAATAATCCAACCCGTGCTTGCCCAGAATCTGTTTGGTCAAAGCCATCTGTTTGAGCGTTTCGCTTCCCCGAGCCTGGGAGACCGGCGCAAACCACATGGACCCACCACCCCCGCGCCAGTTGTACAAGGAAAATTCCTGGAGTGTCATGTCTCCCCGCATGAGCTTGGCTCGATACACAAATGCAGGGTCGGCTGCAGCTTCCTCCTCCGTCAGGATTTTTGCCCTGCCGGATTTGCCAAATGCCTGCGTCACGATCTTCCAGTTCACCTCGATCTGTTCCGGCGTGCCGTAGAGGGCGGCATAAACGTTCCATATCCCCAGATTGTGATCCTTGGTGATCCGGCGCACCGCCTCATCCGGGATCGAACCTGATCCTTTTACATAGTCGCCTCGACGGGCCTTCACCGGCGCTTCATATAATGCGTGGGCAATGACTACGGCGTTGGGTATTACACCATTGATGCGCAGCGGGCGGATCGTTTCCACGATCTCCACGATGTCGTCCTCATTCTGGTACTGAATGGCAAATGGCTTGAAAGCCGGAGGCGCCGGCATCAGCCAGAAGCCGAATTTGGTGACAATGCCGTAATTGGACTGGGTGAAAATACCGTCCAGGTAGGGGCCGTAACCCCACTTGAATACCTGCCAGGTATTGGATTTCGGCATGGAGCCCATCCCCGTGCGCAGTACCTCGCCATTGGCGAGAACTACCTCCATCCCGCACGCATACATGAAATGTTCGCCATAGGGCGTATACCCGACTCCACGGTCCAGCGTATTGCCGACCGGTCCTGCAATCGCGGAAGGAGCCGGAAAGGACAACCACAAACCCAGCTTACGTTCGGCAATGTAGTCGTAGAGCTGCTTGTAAGTCACGCCTGGCTCGACCAGAGCATAAGCCAAATCTTTATCGACTTCGAGAATACGGTTCATGCCCTTGAGATCGAGCACGACCTGGCCGCGCTCGGCCGGCGCGGCAGAGCCATAGCCCAGATTCTTTCCGGTTGAGATGGTCCATACAGGCACTTTATACCGGTTGCAGACGCCTACGATCTTCTGGATCTGCTCCACCGTCGTGGCCAGCAGCGCCGCCGAAGGCGCATGTTCTGCATCCGGAACCGGCATCATGGTCTTGATGTAGGGCGCGAGTTGCGCCGCGCTGGTGAGTACGGACGCCTCGCCCAGAATAGCGCGAAACTCATTTATGGCGGCATCGAAAGTATTTTCGGATACACCGTTGGGCAGTGCAATATATTTGCTGGCCATAGCCTGTTCTCCTCGGCGCTACGCTAAATATCGATTACAAATGACGTAAACTCCGTCGCATCAATCCGCTCGCCCCGGTTTCCCAAAGCTGACCGATGCACGAACGCGCGGCTGGAGCAGGATTCCTGAAGCGCACCCGTACCCAGCGCCGCAGCCATTACCGCATATCCTACCGATTCCACCCAACCTGCGGACTGTGGCCGCCCGGTCCCCATGATGGCTCCGTGCATGGGGGCCTGCTGCGAAACAGGCGCACATCTTCCTGCGCTACTCCAGCCAAGCGATTCGCAGCCATTCGAGAGCGAAAGGCCGGAGCAATGAAGATGAATCGCATCCGGTCCATCAAGCCGATAGCTCAGGAAACCGGGGGCAAATCCGTCTGTCGTTGCGCTATCGGTCTGCGCCTGCGTGGCAGAATGCTCTGCGGAGAAAAAATTCTCTGTTATGGAAAAACTGCCCTGATTCCCAATGAGCTGGGAAGCAAGAATGGCTCCCGCGGTATGCGCAGGCGACGCCGCCGCCCATACATGGCGAAGCCTGGCAATATCAGGGAAAATACCTTGCTTGGAGGGGTCATGATCGGAGGAAACATGCGAGCCCAGCAAGAGCAGCCTGGCGCCGGCATTCCGCACCAGTTCCGTGAAAACCGCTGCGCTGCCGCTATCCATCACGGCAACCCAACGTGTTCCGCGGGACTTTTCCAGCAACCGTGCCGCTATCTCATAATCGCTGAGTAGTCCGCCTTTTAGCTTTACCACTTGCGGTGAGCCGTTACCTTCTCCCGCACCTGCCGCCATCACTCCACCACCCTTGGCAGAATATTGAGCGGCCGAGCGGAAACCAGCGGCAAACGCGGCGTCCACCGGTGTGTTTCCCAGCAGCAGTCCGAATTTTTCTGCCCTTCTCGGGGGGATTGCAAACGCGCCCGCAGGAATGCCCAACGCCAGCAATGTCCCGCCCGTAAGCGCACCTTTCATAAGATTACGTCTGTTAACGTCCATTGTTCAGCCTCCCCGCGCTTATCTGTTACTGCCGGTCGATTCAATTTTTCGAGATATATTCAGCCAGTTTTGCCAGGGACTCGTCGTTGATCTCGGAAGCCCTAAAAGCAGGCATCGCTCGGAATCCGTTTCTCACCACCGTTTGGACATAAACTGCAGGGAGCTCACGACCGCGAATCTGTGGCCCCACAGGACCACCTTCATGACAATAAGCGCAAACCTTGATGTAGACTTCGGCGCCATCTTTCCACGCAAACCCTGACGCGGGAACTTTCTCAGGCGCTGCCCACGCGGCATCGGCGAAGAGTCCGGCAGTGACTATCATTGCGAGCATAAAACCGACAGCTGAGCCTTCTGGTCCTGTTTTCCTCATACCGCGCCTCTCATAGATCGTATTGCTTGTTGAGAACCGAATTCATGCGCTTCGCGCGATTCATCGGGGGATAGCGAGAGTCTTTTGCTTGTTTTATTATAGAAGAGAATTTTATAAGAGAAAGAAAAGTTGCGCCTAACTTGAAGACATACTATCCGGGCAACCGCAACATTGATCCTTCCGCTTCCACTCAGACCACTCAGCACGAGCAGGACCTAGCATAGTCTAATCCGGCAATACCCGCTCAGAATTTCCAGCTGAGATTCGCACGGACACCGTTATCCACGATATTGTGCAATACCTGACCGTTGTAATAAATGCCGAAAGTGGCTGCTTTGATAATATTTACATCCATGCCCGCGACCATGACGACGGCATTGCCCGCGATCAATACGCCTGCGGCGGTAAAGGAAGATCCTCCGGGGAGGGCGAAACTCGAGATAGGTGTCATCTCGCCGAAGGCATGGCGCCAGCCGAGCGAGCCGCGCAATGTGGTAGTCATCCTGTCAGAGCTTGAGAATATCTTCGCTGCGTTGAGACCAACAGTCGTATAAGCAGTGCCCTGGTTATCCTTCTTGCTGCGCAGGGCTGCGGGTCCGCCGCGTTCCTGAAAACTATTCGCATCAAGGTTGACATAAGCAATTCTGCCAAATGGCTCAAGCGATATCAGGGTAAATGGCAGGCTGTAACCTACTTCGCCAAATACCTGGGCGGTATGGGCGGTGTAATTCGCCTTGGCATGGTCCGAGAAGCCGGCGAAGGCGATGTTCCGGTTGGTTTCAAGATCATGCCATGCGTAAGCGGCGCCAACGCGCAGCCCAAGGGGGCCCCACCGTGTGCCGCCATAAACGGAGATATGATAATTATCGCTGGAGCTCGCCAATAGCTGGCTCACGTTATATGAAGCATTGCTGTAGCCGCCGGCAACACCGATGAGGAATTTATCCGCAATCAGCATATCCCCCCCAATGAAGATCCCGCCGATATTGCGGCCGATACGGCTGGCATTGCCGTCCCCATTGCGATGACCGAAAGAGCCGAAGCCACGGCTCCAAAAGGCACGTCCCGTTGTCGGATTTCGCTGTAGCGTCTGACCCGGTATTTCCTGGGCCAACGCGGCGTCCGTGCTGAAAGCCTGCCTCACCCGATCGGAGATGGCTTCACGCACGAAGCGGCTGTCCTCGATTATTGCAGCTTTTTCACTCGCGTGGCTTTCGCCGGAGAGATTGTTGAATGCCCGTCGCACGCTCTCCTGGTCGGGTAAGCCAACAATGGCGCTATAGATCGGGTTGCCAGGCCCCAGACTCTCCGTACCGTTTCCGGCGGCACACTGATTACGAGTGCCAGCCATAGTGCAAAACCGGAGCACGTCAAGATAAACATGGGTTGGATCATAGACCAGGCCGAGATTAATAAGCGGCAAATTCTGAGTCAGCCTATCGAACTGGCCCGACAAGCCCCCGTCGGCTGTCAGAATAGTATAGCGGCTGCCAGGCGCGTAATAACCGGTCGTGTGGATAACGGAAACCGTGCCCCCTTTAATATCTGCCAACCCCTTGACGATGATCTGGTCGCTGCGGTTCCCCGGCTCAACCTCCACCTCATAAGTGGAACCGGGAAGCTGGGTGTAGTTGCCGTCGACAGTCAGCGTGCCGATCGAGTTTCCTGGCGCAATGGTACCGGCTGTAATGGTAGTTCCAGTCGTGCCGGTGCTTTGCAGACGGCCGCGGGCCAGCACATCCAGCGTACCGCCCAGTGTCCCGCTTATCGCAAGTGTGCCGTCATTCACGAACATATGTCCGCCAAAACCGCTTGAGTCACCGGTCAATGCGAGCACACCGGCTCCGTCTTTATTCAGCAACCCGGTACCGGAGATAATGCCGCCATAGCTGTTGTTGTCGGAACGATTAAAAGTCAACACCGCGTTATTCATTACATCGACATCGCCCGAGAGATTGCCCGTTGTGCCGCCGTTGCCGACCTGCAAGGTACCGGCAGTAATTGTCGTGGCCCCCGCATAGGTGTTGGTACCCGCCAGAATGAGCGCGCCTGATCCGGTCTTGTTCAGACTGCCGCCACCGCTTATTACACCGTTGGCCACCAGGTCCGCGTCGGTCTGGAAGGTATCATTGGGAGTGTTGAGCGTGATGCTGCGCCCCGTCGAGAAAGCCGCTGTGTTTACCAGCGTGGCCTCATTGAAGGTAAGCGTACCCGAGGCCGCGCCGAGGTTTTCATCCGAGCTCACCAATAACGTGCTGGAAGTCAAAACCGTGCCGCCCGTGTAGGTGTTGGCAGCGGTCAATTCCAATAAAGACGCGCCGTTTCCGGCAACGTTCAGCCCGCCGTCTCCAGATAAAACACCATTGATCCGAGCATGACCACTGCTGGCGCCACCCTCGACCTGAATCGTACGGAGCACCCCGCCGAGGTCTATTCCGTTCTGGAAATCAAGCATCCCATTGCCGGAAGCACCCAGGATGAGCCGGTGGCCGGTAGGCACAAACTCACCGCTCCCCCACGCCAGCGTGGCACCGGCGCCACCAATATCAACAACCCGATTCGATCCGGAGGATTGGAAACCGCCATCTCCGGCCCATTGTACCTGCCCGGCCCCAGTGCCAAGATTTCGTGTAAAGTCGCCCGACGAGCTGGTCAGCTCGATTGAGCCACCCGTGCCAATTTCACCGTTGAACGCCAGGTTGCTGCCGGCCGAGAGCGCATTCGCGCTACCCAGTTGCAGAATGCCCTGAGTGACCGTGGTCGCGCCCGTATAAGCATTATTTCCCGACAACGTCATGCGGCCCGTGCCGTTTCTTGTCAGGGAAAGCACGTGGGCGCCGGTATCGCTTAGGTTGCCCGATAATGTGCCGTTTGCTCCATTCAAGTTCATGATGGTCGATAGGGTCAGCGTCGGGGAACCGTTCCAGGTAGCCCCCTCTCCTCCTTGCACGCTCACCGTGTTGCCCATCAGGGTGTAATCATGTGTGAAGTCCGTATTGAAAAAGAAAGTCGAATTCTTGTTCAGTACCAGGTCGGAAGCTGCCGTCGAGGTACCGAGCGCATTTGCATTATCCACGCGTAGCGTGCCGTGGGTGACCGTCGTCACGCCGCTGAAGCCCAGGTTTTCAGCGGTCAGGACCAGTGTACCCGCTCCGCCCTTCCTCAAACCGCTGCTGCCGCCAAGATTCGAGTTGATTATCGCCATGGGCGCGTCGACGATAACCGTGGGGCTGGCGCCGCTACGCGTGAGTGTGCCGCCATCGATAATATATCCATTCGTACTGAAAGTAAGATTGTACGCGGTGATTGGCGTATCGAGCGTCACGCTGCCGGCCGTTCCATCGAAGATCGCGTTGTCGGACGCCAGGTTATGCCATGCCTGAAAGGTAGTGCCGTTGAACCAGCTTGGAGAACTCGTGTCCCAGCTTCCGGTACCACCAGCGCCCGCCGCAGCACCACTGGCATCCCAGGTGAGATTTTGTTGGGCATGGACCAAGGGCATTAAAACGGGACTCGCTAATAATGTTGCGGCGAATCCCATTTGAAAAGAAACGCGGCGTGCACGCGTTGCGCCATAGAAAAAGGTTACCGAAACAGTTTTGCAGTTAACGTTGTGCCATAAGGAAAGGAATTCATTTTAGTGCATCGAAGATGATT